>WREJ01000148.1 GCA_009779395.1 Coriobacteriia bacterium | reverse complement strand
TTGAAATTTTGTCGCCGACTAAAAGATTTTCAGGTATGGTAACGGGCAGCCCATTAAGCAGGGTGCCATTTGTCGAGTTCAGATCTTCAATAATTGCCCCGTCAGGGATGGGTGTAATGCGTGCGTGTTTGCCAGAAATCAAATCATCAGGGACATAGATGTCGCTGCCTGGAGCACGCCCCACGATGATACTCGAGTTAATGGGCATCACAGTTCCCAGAAGCGAGCTGGGTCCCTGAGTAATGACAAGACTTAGCTGGGCACTTTTTTTCGAACGAGAGCCACTGCGAACCAGTCCAACCCCTGTCTTTATGGCAAAAAGCAAAAAGATGTACAAAAGGGCGACCAGCAACACACGCCCTGCAAAAAGTAAAACATCAATCATGCTCTAGGTCATCCCCCTATACCATTCTTGTAGTCTCATGGTAGATAAGCGTAGACATTCCCATGGTAATTTGATCACCATCATGCAGCTCTATGTTGCTGCTAATTTTATGTCCGTTGATACTGGTGCCATTAGTCGAACCCAAATCGCGCAGTGACCAGCCTTCGCCATCCCAGAAGAATTCTGCGTGCTGACGTGAAATATTAGCATCGTTGACGGGAAGGTCACAGGTACTCTGGCGTCCTGTTATGTAAGCACGGTCTGGACTAAGCTCTATTTCGTTTTGATCAGGTAAAGTAACGCTGCCAACACGTGTGATTGTGGGTTCATCTGCTACTACTGCAGTGACGGGGTGGTCGGGCTTCTGGTCTGGCACGGCGGCTGGCACAATGGGTGCAGCTGCAAGTGGTGCATCTGCCCAGGGGTCAACAACGGGACGTGCAAGGGCAGGTTCGTCGGGCAACAGCTCTGGTAAAGGAGTCGCTGCGATAGGGGGAACCTGTGTTGCTGGCATCCCAGCATAGGCTGCGGGTGATGGGCCTCGCTCCGCCTCTAAAGCATCGGTGACTCCAGCTACGCTGCCTAGTTCCATGTAAATTGCCTCTGCGGTCATTTGCTGCCCAATGATGTCGAATTTGCCCTGACGCTTCAGCTGATCATCGACAGAAAAACGCACCACGGGACGTGTCACAAAGGAATAATCACGTTCACGTGCAAAGGCCAGCAGATAGGTTTCCAGCTCTCCTTCGATGGTGGCCAGTAAATCGCCCATAGTGTTCGCATCGCGTGGTGATATAAAGACAAAGTAGACGTTTGCCACATACATTTTGTCCAAACCCAGCTTGCGCGAACGCGTCATTTCTTTTGAGGCAGCCCGGGCAAGCTCTGCGGGCTGTACTGGCGAACGAAACATAGCTCCAAATGTCCCTTCTACGACACCGCCAAGGCGTGATTCAAATTCCCCTAATAGATTTGGCATGATGTAGTCCCTGCGGTCATCCCTATCTGCGGCGCTTTGCCGCTCTGTTGGCTGCGGTTAACAATCCAAATACTGCCCCAATTATAAAGACACCTGCAGCCACTTGAACTACCAGCCACTGATTGTTACCGCTCAGTTGCAAAATCCCGGGTGCGACTGCCGCCAAAAGACAGGTGGCAAGTGCAACAGCCATAAGTATTTTGAAGCTGATACTTGCTGTAGTGCCCAGACAGCCCGTGAAGTTTCGTTCACCTTTGTCTCTGCGCTGCTTTTTTTGGCGGAGGAGCAGATCCATGTCTTCATGGCCATCGGGGTCGTCACTGGTCAGTTCTGGGATGATTTTTTTCAGTTCACGCTTGCCCGCAGTTGCTGCTGGTCTGTCGCCTAGCTCGGGCAGCAGTGCTTCACTGAAGTCCTTGATGCTGTCAAAGCGTACTTCAGGATTGCGAGCCAGTGCCCTGGCAAAAATGCCCTCCAGCACAAGGTCGCCTAAGTCAAGCAGGGCAACCTCGTCGGTTTCCTGTGCTTTGAGCATAGTGTTGATAGTCGCTTTGCGAGAGACTTCTTCAAAATAGGGATATTCACCAGAAAGCAATTCGTAGATGACAGCAGCAAGTGCCCACTGATCAGTGGCTTCACAGACTTCTTCTCCTGAAAGTTGCTCAAGGGGCATATATCCCACCGTGCCAGCACTTGCTTTACCGTGTTTGCCCCTGCGTCCTTTCCCTGTGTGTTGCTGCCGTACATGAGAAAGCTGTGCAAGACCGAAGTCAGCAAGCTTTATCTGTCCTTCGTGGTTAATGAGGATATTTGCTGGCTTTACGTCAAGATGCAACACGCCATTTTTGTGTGCGTAGATAAGAGCGTCAGCAACTGCCTTAAGAATAGCAGCAGCTACTTCGTCAGTCAGATATTCGTCAGGAATGTCAGCGACTGTAATGCCATCAATGTCTTCCATGATCAGATAGGCAACGCCGCGGTCTGCGTCAACTTCAAAGTCAAAAAGTGGCACAATATTGGGATGGCTGAGCATTGCTGCGGTGCGTGCTTCCTCTAGCCCAAGCAGTGCTTCTGCCTTAAGTTTGCTCGCAACGGATGCAGCAGATGCTGCAGATGGAGAAGCATCTTTGCCGCTACTTGTTTGCAGGGGTAGGATTTTAATGGCGA
>WREJ01000147.1 GCA_009779395.1 Coriobacteriia bacterium | reverse complement strand
GCGAGCGACAAACGCTGGAAGCTGCAGGCAGCAGACATTACACAACTCGCGCGTTTGGGTCGAGCGATGCTTGCCTGGTCAGCGCAGCTGGTAGCACCTGGCGGCACGCTGCTTTACGCAACGTGTACAATTACAAAAGAAGAAAACCAAGCGACCATAGACGACTTCTTAAACACAGCAGCAGGAAAAGATTTCGTGGTAGAGCCTGTCCAGCAAAGTGAGCTAGCACCAGTATTCATGGACGCTCTCTGCCCCCGAGGCTTTTTCCAAACTCTGCCAGTATCAAAGGGGCCAGACGGTCATTTTGCCGCACGCCTAAGGCGTTTTGAGGGTAGCTAAACGCCTGAGTGAACAACAGAGAGAGGAAAGTAACAATGGATTCGACAAGAATCAGCCAGATGGTTTCGGTGACAGAAGCTGCGGCCTTTGCTGCGGGTGCATGGGTTGGTCGTGGCGAGAAAAAGACGGCTGATGGTGCTGCTGTTGCTGCCATGCGTACTGCCCTAAACCAGCTGGACATCGCCGGACGCGTGGTTATTGGCGAGGGCGAGCGTGACGAAGCTCCCATGCTGTTTATTGGCGAAGAAGTGGGGCGCGGTGGTGCAGAAATCGACATTGCTGTTGATCCTGTCGAGGGCACTAATATGTGTGCCTACGCGCAGCCAAACTCGCTGGCGGTGATGGCATGGGCGCCGCGCGGTGCCTTGCTGTACGCACCCGATACCTATATGGAAAAAATCGCAGCGGGACCGGCTGCTGCTGCTGTTATTGACATTGATGCCAGCCCACAGGACAACTGTCGTGCTGTTGCTACAGCTTTAGGCATTGATGTTGCAGACTTGACCGTCTGTTTTCTTGACCGCGAGCGCAACGCTGAAAAGATTGCTGCGGTGCGTGCGGTGGGATCGCGCGTGCGCCTGATTGGTGACGGTGACATTTTTGGCGTGATTGCCACAGCTCTTGAGGGTACGGGCATTGACCTGTACATGGGCAGCGGTGCAGCACCCGAAGGAGTTTTGGCAGCAACTGCCATGCGCTGCATTGGCGGCGGTTTTCAGGGTCGCTTCCTCTTTCGCAATGACGACGAGCGTGCCCGCGCGCTAAAAACAGCAGAACTTGACATTGACGCTGTGCTGCAGCGTGACGACCTAGTACGCAGCGACCAGGCAACCTTTGTGGCAACGGGCATCACTGACGGCGAGTTGCTTGATGGTGTTGCAGATGGCAGCCAAGCACATTCGGTGGTCTTTGACTGCCAGACGCGCAGCATCCGCTTTATCCAGAGCATCTACCAAAACAACAACACGGGCGCAGATTCCTAAACACATGAGCCAACCCGTCCCTCAAAGCAAAGCAGATTTACTACGCCTTGCGCCACTGCAGCGAGAACGCCCCCTGCGTGACAAGCTGCTGACGGGCGAGGCGCTGATACGGCTGCTGCTATGGACGCTCTCTGCCGCCTGTTGCGCTGCCTACATTGTGGTTGCTTCCTGGGCATACGCGCAGGTGACGGTACCTGATTTGTTTGGCATGAGCGAGGACGCCGCCGCTGTGGTCTTACAGCAGGAAGGCCTGCAGTTGCGGGTGGTCGGTGCACGCGCGTCAGCGCAGCCCGTGGGGGAGGTTGTCCAGCAAAGGCCCGCCTACGGACAGATAGCCCAGCGCGGTCAGGCAGTCGACTTAGTTTTGTCGTCGGGGCGTGCCGGCTTTATTGTTCCTGACGTCTTGGGCGAGGACCAAATTGAGGCGCGTCTGCAATTTGAGCGTCTGGGTATGCAGGTAGAGATTCGCCAGCTGCAATCAGAAAGCACACCAGGAACGGTGCTGCTAACACTGCCCGTTGCCGGTACGCGTGTTATTCAAAGTGATGCTGAAAACCCCGAAGTCGCCATTTTGTATGTTGCCACCCAGCGGGGCAGTTCTGGCCTGGTGGACTATCACTTAAATGGTCTGCGCGTGGTTATCGAACCGCGCTATACCACCACCGCCTATGGTGATGTCAGCTTTGATGTGGCACGCCGCCTGTCCTCGCTGTTCGAGGCAGCAGGGGCACAGGTTACCATCACACGCAGCAGCCGCGAGCGTGATGTCAGCCTCTCTGAGTATGGCATCCGTGCCGCCCAAGCACAGCCACAACTGCACATTATTCTCAGCATTGGCAGCGACAACAACAGTGGAGCTATTGTGCGTGCAGCAGTCGAAGGCGCAGACTCGACGGGTACCATGGTATTTCAGGGCCTGCTCGAAGACCTCGAAGACGCCAGCTTTCAGCGCGTTGCTTACTTTGGACAGGCAAACGCCGACAAAGCCGTCGAAATAGTCTTGGGGAGCACGTCCAGCACGACAGACATAGGCAATTTTGCAGAGACCTTTTGGCGCGACCGCATTGCACGAAGTATTTATATGGCAGCGGCGCCGCAGTTTTCTTTCGGCAGCCGCTAGAGCACACCAGGCGGCCAGACTCGGTGTCGTTTGAAAAATCAAAAACACACGAGTAGGTCACTACGCTTAGCGTTTTTGATTTTTCAAGCCTCCT
>WREJ01000146.1 GCA_009779395.1 Coriobacteriia bacterium | reverse complement strand
TTGCCCCTTATTTGGAGCAGTTTGACCAGAAAGATATCATCCTGCGAATTGAACAACTGATACGCGCTTATGATCCGTGCTTGTCCTGCGCAGTACACTAGTCAGCGCGCTCCAGGCGGCCAGACTCGGCGTCGAATCAAAAAATCCCCTTGCTCACGTAGGTCACTACGCTTCACAAGGGGATTTTTCAATTCTCCTGGATTCTAGCCACCTGGAGCACGCTGACAAAATCAACGGGTTATAAAGAATACAACTTGAGATATTGTGGGATGATAACATCCAGCGTGTAGTGTTTTGCGGCGTGCTGTTGTTGCTTTTCTGCTAGTTCTGCTGCTAGCTGTGGCTTGTCTGCCAGGCGTGCAACGACTTCTGCGATGGCTGCTGGGGTGGCAGCTGCAGCAAGCGCACGTCCGTCGAGGACTTCGTCGACAATTCCGCGTGTTGTCGTGCCAGCAATGGGGATGCCAGCTGCGCTGAACTCCATCAGGCTGCGGGGCAGTCCCTCGCGCTGTGAGACCAAAATGCCCAGATCAGTTAGTGCAAGCAGTTCGCGCAGCTGTTGCCTGCTGACCTGACCAGCAAAGCTGACGGGCAAGTGTCTGTTGTGGACGTACTCGCGTAACGGTGCTTCTAAAGGACCGCTGCCAATAAACAGCCAGCGTAGCTGCGGATGACTGTCCTGCAGCTGCTGCGCTGCTGCAAGTAGCAGCTGGTGGCGTTTGTTGTGGTTCATCTCGGCGATTGTGCTGACCACAAAGCAGTCTGCCGCCAGTTGGTGACGTGCCCGCAAATCAGATACGCGCTGTGGCGACAATTCAGCGGCAGAATAAGCTGCCACGTCAATGCCAACGCCATCAATGCGCACAACTGTGCAGCGTGGCACCGCTGCTGCCATCTGCTGGGCGGCAATTTCGTCCTCGTTATTCATGACGACCAGCACATCAGTATAGCGCGCAGCAAGACGCTCTATTATCTGGTACAGCCTGCCTTTCAGCTGTCCCTGTCCACCGGATCCCTGCTTGCCGGAAGGCTGCAGACGGTAAAAGTGAAAACCATGCGCGGTATAGATAATACGCACCCCCGAAACTTTGCGCAGCGCAAGCCGGGTCACCAACGAGGCAATGGGCGTATGCGTATGTACCACCTGATACTGCTGGCTGCGAACCAGCCGCCGAATACGCGCCGCAAGCTGTGGGTAGCGTATAAGCGAGGTGGCAGAGCGCGTCCAGCGCACCCGGTGTATAGCAGTAAAGCTAGCCTGCCAATTGCGATTTTGCTGCTTGTCACCAGCGGCAGGGGTGGACGGTTCTGGACGTCCTTCCTCTGCGTCATCAAAGCCAGTAAGGGCATCGACCTGCCAGCCAGCATGCTGCAGCGCGTCTGCCAGCGGCAGCAGAAAGGCGCGCAGGGTCACAGGAACCGTTGTCACAAAAAGTGCCTTCTTCATGCCTTGAGTGTAGCACAGCAAATCAACTATACTTAGCGCATGGCTAATTCCACAGATAATAAAGCTGCGGCGTCTCTGCTGCCCCCCTTGGGCGCGCAGGCGGCGAGCGTATATGACAGTTTGGTTCAGCAAACGGCATCGGTGCTGCAGCAGGCTGGTTTCGATCAGCTGGCACTGGGTCTGTCTGGTGGTCTTGACTCTGCTGTGGTTGCGACTATTGCTACAGACGCGCTGGCCTTACTGGGAGGGGCGTCCAGCAATGTGCAGGGCATTATCATGCCCTCGCAGTGGACGTCAGCAGCTAGCATCACTGATGCACAGGATGTCGCCAGTCGTCTGGAAATTTCGTCGCAGGTGCTCGACATTATGCCAGCCTACGGGGCGATTACTGATACCCTGCAGCCTGCTTTTGCGCTGTCCCCGCAGCAACAGCCAGATGTCACGGCAGAAAACATTCAGGCACGCATTCGCGCTGTACTGCTGATGGCACTTGCGAACAAGTTTAACTATTTGGTTCTTGCGACCAGCAACCTTAGCGAGATTTCGGTTGGCTACACCACGCTGTACGGTGACATGGTTGGTGCATTTGCTCCGCTGGCGCCGCTGTACAAAACGTGGGTGTTTGAACTGGCGCACTTCAGGAACCAGCGTGCGACAGCAGCGGGAAAGACGGCTCCTGTTCCCTCTTCGATTCTTGAAAAGGCACCCAGCGCAGAGCTTTCGCCCGGTCAGACCGACCAGGCAGAGCTAGGACCTTATAATCAACTGGACGGATTGCTGTATCTGTTGCATGGCGGAGTACGTCCACAAGACGGGGATTTCGACGCAGATTATGTCGCAAAGATTAGCGCAATGATGCAGAGGGCTGCTTACAAACGCCAGCAGGCATGCCCTGGTGCCGTATTGCCTGCCGAAATTGCGATCTGCGATTAGCCTGGTTAACAGTTGCAATTCCCCCCAATCATGAACATTTTGGGGAAGTATGACCATAGCTGCTATAATTTTTCGGTTAGCAAGACAGTATCATGTAACCTACAACCGAAGCGAAAGTGAGACTGCCATGACCGTCAGAATTCCCAAATTCCGTGGGGGGGGGGGGG
>WREJ01000145.1 GCA_009779395.1 Coriobacteriia bacterium | reverse complement strand
GACTTTTTGGTGGTGCAGGTGTTGGTAAAACCGTTGTTATTCTTGAGCTCATTAACAACCTTGCGCAAGCCTCTGGTGGTACTTCGGTATTCACCGGTGTTGGTGAGCGCACCCGTGAGGGTACTGACTTGTATAACGAGATGAGCGAGTCAGGCGTTATCGAGAAGACCTGCCTAATTTACGGTCAGATGAACGAGCCACCTGGCGCGCGTTTGCGTGTTGGACTGGCTGGTCTGACTTCGGCAGAGTACTTCCGTGACGAAGGACAAGACGTATTGCTGTTTATTGACAACATCTTCCGCTTTACCCAGGCAGGCTCAGAAGTGTCCGCACTTTTGGGTCGTATGCCTTCTGCGGTAGGCTACCAGCCAACGCTGGCGACCGAGATGGGTCAATTGCAAGAACGCATTACGTCGACCGATGTTGGATCGATTACTTCGGTACAGGCGATTTATGTTCCGGCTGACGACTTGACAGACCCGGCTCCGGCGACCGCCTTTACCCACCTTGACGCAACGACCACGCTTTCGCGTGCAATTGCCGAGAAGGGCATTTATCCAGCAGTGGACCCGCTCGACTCTACTTCACGCGCATTGGATCCCGAGATTATCGGTGAAGAGCACTATCGTGTTGCTCGTGCCGTTCAAGAGATCCTGCAGCGTTACAAGGACCTGCAAGATATTATTGCGATTTTGGGTATGGACGAACTGTCTGAAGAAGACAAGCTGACCGTTGCCCGCGCACGTAAACTCGAGCAGTTCTTGTCGCAAAGCTTCCATGTAGCTGAACAATTCACTGGCAATCCCGGTGTGTATGTAAAGCTGGAAGACACCGTAAAGGGCTTTGGCGAGATTGTTGACGGCCTGCACGACGATATTCCTGAACAGGCATTCCGCTTTGTTGGGACTATCGAAGACGTGCTGGTCCGTGCCGAAGAACTGAAAGCCGCTGCAGCGTAAGGAGGACAGAATATGCCTCGTATCTTACAAGTAGACGTAGTAACACCAGAAGCAAATGCTTTCTCTGGTGAAGTTAAGTCAATCGTCGTAACTGCTCCCGACGGAGAAATGGGAGTCCTACCTATGCATGCACCGTTAATTGCAGAGCTGGGAGAGGGAGTCATGCGCCTGACACGCGCAGAGGACGACATCGTCGAAGTATTTACGACAAAGGGTGGCTATCTACAGGTCGCAGAGGATCATGCGATTGTTCTGACAGACTCTGTAGAGCGCGCCGAGACAGCCGAGAAGAGGTAGAGCGAAAAACGACCTTATATTTCAAGCTTTATTTCAAATCGGCAATGAAAACAGAAAGGGGGTCTTTCAAAGACCTCCTTTCTGTATAATGTTCCTCTATGAAAAATCTATATAATACCGCCGTGCCAACACAACTAGGCACAGCACTCGACACGGACTATATGCTAGTAAAGCAAACAGCGCGCCTTTCTGGTAGCGTGACTGTTGCTGGTGCAAAAAACAGTGTTTTGAAATTAATGGCAGCCTCAATCTTAATTCCAGGCATTACCGTCTTGCGTAATGTTCCAGATATTGCTGATGTGCGCCTAATGCAACAGGTGCTCGAAACTTTGGGAGTTCGTGTCAGCTGGCCTGCTGCTGACAGCATTCAGATGGACGCAACAACCCTTACTGCCCACACAGCTCCCTATGAACTGGTGGCACATATGCGTGCCTCGACAGCGGTGCTCGGTCCTCTTGCGGCACGTCTGGGCAAGGCAAGTGTTGCACTGCCCGGCGGCTGTGCTATTGGTTCGCGCAAGGTCGACATGCACATCGCAGGACTGCGCTCACTAGGCGCACAGTGCAGCATCGAACACGGTTACATTCAGGTACGTACTCCCTCAGAAGGTTTGCAGGCAACGACAGTTGTTCTGGATTTCCCCAGTGTGGGCGCGACAGAAAACCTTATCATGGCTGCTGTGGGCGCACGCGGCGAAACCCACATTGCAAACGCTGCTCGTGAACCAGAAATCACCGATTTAGTCGAGTTTCTGACCACCGCAGGTGTCAAAATCAGCGGCAAAGGCACAACAGAGCTCAGCGTATGCGGTCTGGCGACGGCAGATTTGGCGCCACGGGTCGAACATACCGTTGTCGGCGACCGTATAGAAGCCGGCACCTTTTTGGTGGCAGGCGCGCTAGTCGGCGGCAGTACCGTCACCGTCAAAGGATTTAACCCTGAACACCTGTCAGTTGTGCTTAAGAAACTCGAAGAGAGCGGGGCAGAGGTAGTGCTCCACACGTGCGGCGTAACAATCAGTCGCAGCACTCCCATCAGGGCAGTCAGCGTACAAACCTTGCCGTACCCGGGATTTCCGACTGACATGCAGGCACAGTTTATGACCCTGATGGCACTAGCTGACGGAGCATCTGTGATTACAGAAAACGTCTTTGAGAATCGCTTTATGTTTGCTGACGAAATCGCGCGTATGGGTGCTGACGTTCGTATCGAAAGCCACCATGCACTGGTTAAAGGCGTCGCTGCGCTGTCAGGCGCACCAGTGGTCTGTCCTGATTTGCGCGGTGGTGCGGCTTTGGTACTAGCAGGCCTGGTCGCTCGTGGTGAAACCAGAGTTGTTGGTCTGCAGCACATCGACCGCGGCT
>WREJ01000144.1 GCA_009779395.1 Coriobacteriia bacterium | reverse complement strand
CTTGCCTGTATGGGTGGTCTGATGATGATTGCCTTTGCAAAGCCGATTGCTGTGGCAAAGGGCCTCGAGGCAACGGCGACGATTGGTGTTTTGGCGATAACGATGTCAAACTCGCTGGGGCGTCTGTTTTGGGGCGTGATTTCTGACCGACTGGGACCTTACACGACCGTTATTATTCTGCTAGCGGGTTCTGGCGTGCTGTCGCTGTTTATGAACGCTGCGCAGTCGTACTGGGTGTTTATTCTGATTGGCGTCATCGGCTTTTTCTATGGTGGCATTCTGGGAACCTTTCCCTCGCTGGTCTCTGACCAGTTTGGCCCCAAATACATGGCGACAAACTATGGCTTTGTGCTGCTAGGCTTTGGCTGCGGCGCGATTGTTGCCTCGCAGGTCGGTGGTCACTTTAAAAATATTGCCGCCGCAAACATCAATCTGATGTTTCCTGCTTTTGTGATTGTGTCAGTGGCAGCACTTGTCGCGATGGGCATGACTTTTGTGCTTAAAGCTTTGAATGCAAAAATCGTGGCGCGCACGCTTGCCGCAGGCAGTGACAGCAATTAGCGATTGCACAACACACATAACTAGTAGTGACTATCTGACGTGTGTGACGACAGAAGTTTCCAGAAAATAGGGAATGTAGAGGATTATGTCGTCATTGCTTTGCCGTGACAGAAAGATCTCAAAGCCGTGACGAAAGTCGCGCTGCTGTGGGTGTAGGACAATGCGATACCAGTCCGCGCCGCTGCGCTGATCAATAAAAGGCATGCTCCGTTTTTCTTGCTCGCCAATCTGGTCGCGTCTGATGCGCTGTGCAGAAAAAGTTCCCTGCAAAAATATCTCGTCCAGGTAGCGCGCGTCAAAGGCAATGCTAAAGGTCAGGTCGTCAGCAAAGGTGAAGTATTCACCATCGCCAAGATACTCATCGCGCCAGAAATCCTCGTCACTGCCACCATAGCGAGTCGTCACTTCGTATTCGCCAACAATCGCTGCAAGTACGGTCGGGTCAGTGTCAAAAGGCTGGAAGATTTCTGGCTGAAAGCTGTCCCCGTGGTAGGTATTCTGTGGGTGGCGGTCATCAAACAAACCCGCGTAACCCACAATGCCCAGCACCGCCAAACAACACAGTGCGATAATGCTGATAGCACCCAGAACCACCAGAACAATCGCCCATACAGGTATCTTTTTCTCGCTTTGTGCTGTGGTCATGCTTGCCCCCTGCATTTGCTTTGCAGCAAAACGCAAGCGCTTCGCTGCTAATCTCAGCTACAATTATATATCAGTTATACAGCAGTTGCCCCGGTCACTTGCCCATTGATTGTCTGTTTGCCTATGCGCAGCGGACGTCAAAGCTGCCAGATTGACGCGACACCTGCTACAATGGCAGCAGGTATTTGCACACGGTCGAAAAGTCACCGTCAAAGCGACAGGAGAAGTATGCGCTGCTCTGATTGTGGAAGTGATGTTTTAGCAGAAAGTAAGTTTTGCCCCCAATGCGGCACGGCAGTTTACGAGGGAGCAGAGCCTGTGACCACAACACCGGCCCCCGAAAAAGCCAGCCTAAAAAGTGTCGCTGGCAGAACAGCTTTGGCTGCACTGACCATACCCTTTGTGATGATACTGGCATTCATTTTCATCATCATACTCGGCTTTTTTGTGTTCCAGTTCCAGCTGAACTAGTCACCAGTGGACCTACTCTGCCGCTTGATTTACTGCTCGCTATTCTGACAGTCACTGCGACCCTTTCCTAGACCGGTCAGGGTGCACACATGCTTTGCCATGCCCCACAGCAAAAAGGCGCCCAGTAGTATAAACAGCACGCCAAACACAATCATCGGGTCACCCTCTGTCCAGCTGCGATACAAATGCAGCACGCCATATATCAGCAGCCCGCCTGCAGCAAGCATCACCACAAACACAAACAGCAGGTTCAGCAGGCGAAGTATCGGTCGAGTCATGTACCTTCCCTTTGACAGTCACCTTTCAGGCGACGGAGTTTGTCCTATAAGCCGTCCAGTACTGAAAACAGGTCAGAGCACTTGAGCCTCTGACCTGCTGATTTACCTGGCTCCCCGGGCTGGATTCGAACCAGCAACCCTCCGGTTAACAGCCGGATGCTCTGCCGTTGAGCTACCGAGGAACAATACGCCCTTCCCCACAGGAAAGAGCACCTAACGAGTATAGACAATTGCACCACTGCTTGCAAGCACTACCTGTCATTTTGCAGCACCCGTCTGTTGCAACTGCCCGTACAAGTAGCGTAGGTAACGTGCTAGTACGTAGCAGACCACAACAATTGCCAGCAATTCAGTGACAAGCACTGGCGTTGTCCACACAACGTAGCCTTGGCTGGTCAGATACTCACTGGCCCGCTTAAAGGCAAAAGCGCTGACGACCATAGGAAAGCCCAGCGCAGAATGTGCGGGATAAAAGGGCAAGCGCATCAGCCCTGGCAGGCTGCAGAGCGCAATCAGGTAACTACCCGCCGCCAGCACCAGCATGCACAGCAGCAGCGTGGTCGAAGTAGTGGGAACCGCAGACAGATAGCCAAAAATGCAGATGCTCATGGGGGCAGTCAGAACCATGATAGTAGGTCGGTACTTTTCTGGCAGGGGGCGATGCTTTGCGTAGCGGAG
>WREJ01000143.1 GCA_009779395.1 Coriobacteriia bacterium | reverse complement strand
CGAGGACATGCCTCGTCGCACTATCTATCGTGTTTTGAACAGGCACATCGCCCATTCGCACATACTGAAAACTTTTGTGGACTTCCTTACACCTTAGTCGCAGCAGGTTGTACTGCCTGATGCAAGCTGCCGTCTTTAATCTCAAAAATGATTTCTGCCTGGGCAGCCAAATCACTGTTGTGGGTCACAACTACGATGGTTTTGCCGGTCGCATGAATCTTGAACAGCTGATCAAGTACCTGCTGTTCTGACTGAGAGTCAAGGTTACCCGTTGGCTCGTCCATTAAAAGTATTTCTGGGTCATTTGCCAGCGCACGTGCAATCGAGACCCGCTGCTGCTGACCTCCCGAAAGCTGACTGGGCTTTGCATCTGCTTTTTCTGCAAGTCCGACCAGCGCAAGTAGTTCATGTGCTCGTGCACGCTGTTGCTTTGCTGCCTTTGGCGCCGTCTTGCTAAACATCATGGCAGCTTCAACGTTTTCTACTGCCGTCAGATTTTTCAGCAGGTTAAAGAACTGAAAGACAAAACCCAGCTTGTCTGCACGCAGCTCGCTTAATTCGCTGTCGCTTAAAGTCGAGAGAGCGGTACCAGCAATGCTGACTTCACCTGTGGTGGCACGGTCAAGCCCGCCCATCAGATGCATCAGGGTGCTTTTGCCGTGACCAGAAGGACCAATGATGCAAGAAAAAGAACCAGCAGGAATCGCAAGACTGATACCCTGCAAAACCTTTGTCTCGAGCTTTCCGCTGCGATAGGTCTTGACCAAGTCCTGAGTACGGATAGCAGGCTGGGTCTGAACACTGGCAGTGTCAGGCGTTTGTATGGTGCTCTTACTCATAACTAATCGCCTCCACCGGGGTCAGATTGGCTGCTTTCCAGGCGGGATAGATACCTGACACTACAGAAATCAGAATCGAAAAGGCAACAGCAAGAACAAGGGTTGCCGGATTAATGCTTGCCTCGGGTGTGGCACCTTTCATCATCTGGTCAAAGCCAGCAAGCAGCGTCGGTGCCGCAAACAGCGACACCAGCACACCAATAACAGCACCAAAAATGCCGCCCAATAAACCGTAAACGCTTGATTCCAGCAAAAACAGCTTAAAGATGTCAGAACGTTTGCTGCCGATTGCCCGCAAAATACCAATCTCGCGG
The DNA here is from genome assembly GCA_009779395.1 of Coriobacteriia bacterium. GTDB lineage: Bacteria > Actinomycetota > Coriobacteriia > WRKU01 > WQUG01 > WQVN01. The sequence continues at coordinate 1,490 of WREJ01000143.1, read as the reverse complement.
CGGCGTTCATAAATGGCTGTCATCATGGTGTTGATAATGCCAAAGGCAGCGGCAATCAGCGAAATGCCCGCAATTGCCTGGAGCGTTACCTCTACCGACCCGAGTATTGCCATCACCGCGTCAAGCAACTGGTCGTTAGTATTGACGGCAACGTTTGCTTTTTCGTAAATGGCAGAAATATAGCTATCGAGATTGTCCAAATCTGCCACCTGTACGCCCAGATACGACACAAAACCTTGCTGGTCAAATGCAACTTGCGCGACCGGCAGGGGCAGGTAAGCCGCAATATCATCAATGTTTCCCACTGGTTCTAAGACACCAATTACCGGAAAGGTCTCGCCGCGAAAAGTAAGCGTGTCGCCTGGCACCAGCCCAAAGGTTTCAGCAGTTGCTGCACCCAAGACCACCGCGCGCTGGTCATTTGCGCTAAAGTACTGACCGTCAGCGATTTCCCAGGAACTAAAAGCCAGCATGGGCTCGGGGTCAATACCAATGACGGCAACGGGCGTGTTTTGGATTGCTGACATCTGTGTCAAATAGGGTACGGCAAATACACCTTCGATGCTGCGTACCTGGTCAAGCACTTCCTCTTGCAAAGACGCTGGCAGCGACTCGCCGGTAAAGATGGAAATCTGGTCAAAGGTACACCAATCCGAGGGAGTAACGATGATAGTTGCCCCCATCGCACGCGCCTGACGCTGGATTTCTGCACGCATTCCGCCACCTAAGGACAGCAGCGCGACAAAGGCTGCCATGCCAATGACAATGCCGAGCAGCGTAAAAATGAAGCGGCCTGGTCTGCGCGTTGTGTTACGCACAACCAATCGAAACAGGTTCATGGTAGTTCTCCTTGTAAGGCTGGCACGACAGCGTGGCTAGTTAAGCTCGTTGGCAAAGTTTCCGATAACTTTAAAGCTGTTTGCCTGAAACATCACGTCGTCACCCATAAAGGTAAAGGTTCCCGTCAGCTCGACTTCTTCGCCCAGTAGTGGAACAGGTCCTTCTCCCACATACAAGACGGGCATCACCCAAGCACCACAATGCAGATTAAAGCCACACTGTATCATTTCTGCCGTGTCCATCACGCCAAAGACGCGCGGGTCGCTTTGCGAGAAATGCGAGGTGATACCAGCAACCACAATCTGCCCCTCGAAAGCAAGCGGGTCATGCTGAACTTCGCTGACCTGCAAAGCAGAAGAGCCACAGGCAAGCAGCGAGGCAGCAACAAAAAGCAGCACAGCGGCCACCATCACATATTTGATTGGTCGCACACGCAGCGACACTAAGGTCGTTTTCACCAGAGTACCTCCTTGATACCTGTTAAAAGAATTGACTGTCCGTGAGTCTATTATACTACCAGACCGAGCGATTGTCCCTGTGGAGTGAGGAGGGGCGCGCCTTCTGGCGCGCCCCTTCCTTTAATCCCCAGTTGAGAGAGGGTGCTAGTAACTCAAAACTGCCATCCCGTCACCCCAGACTTGATCTGGGGT
>WREJ01000142.1 GCA_009779395.1 Coriobacteriia bacterium | reverse complement strand
GGTTTTCGACCGCAAAGTGGTCAGGTGCCAAAAGAACATCGCTGATACTGTCAGTGACGAGGCGATTGATTTCTTCGGGCATACTGCGGTCCTTGCTGCGCAGCCCCGCCTCGATGTGGGCCACAGCAATGCCAAGTTTTTTGGCTGTGATGCAGCAGGCTGCCGTAGCATTGACATCGCCGACGACAATAACAAGGTCAGGCTTGTGCGCAAGGCAGACCTCCTCAAAGGCAATCATGGTCTTGCCCACTTGCTGCGCGTGACTGCCGCTGCCAATATTAAGGTTTAGGTCAGCTTGTGGAATATTGAGTTCGGTAAAAAATGCCTGTGACAGCAGGTCATCATAGTGCTGACCTGTGTGAACAAGAAGGTGTTCAATAAAAGTATCCGCCGAATTGCCTAGGGCAAGACCTGCATTGTGAGCATCAATAGCCCTGCAAAAGGGTGCGATTTTAATAAAGTTTGGGCGTGCACCGACGACACTAATCCACTTCACAAGCAACCCCCAGCCCTGTGCCTCTTGCTGCTGTTACAGCCTGACAATATGCTCACCCAAGACGTCTGCCAGCACATTTCTTGTGTCAAGAATCAGACTAGCTTTCTTGCTGACCATGTCGTAGTCGACTCCGCTGTGACCGGCAAGTATGATGACAGCATCTGCAGCAGCGACTTCTTCTGCCGTGCACGCCACACTGCTGACTGTCTGGCCGTCCTGGACGTACTCCGCCACATGAGAGTCGTGATAGCGCACCGCCGCCCCCTTTGCATTGAGCAGCGTGATGACATCGATGGCAGGACTTTCGCGCATGTCATTGATGTCTGCCTTGTAGGCAACACCCAGCGCGAGAATACGTGCACCATTCAGGGCTTTGCCCTGCAGGTTGAGTGCGTCCATCAAGCGGCGCGTCACGTAGTAGGGCATATCTTCGTTAATGCGACCAGCCAGTTCAATAAACTGGGTATGGAAGTCAAACTCGCGTGCCTTCCATGACAGATAAAAAGGGTCAACGGGAATGCAGTGACCGCCCAGACCAGGACCTGGATAAAAGGGCATAAAGCCAAAGGGCTTGGTTTTTGCCGCATCAACGACTTCCCAGATGTCGATATCCATGCGTTCACATAGCTGCGTTAGCTCGTTTACTAACGCAATGTTGACACAGCGGAATATGTTTTCGAACAACTTTGAGAGTTCTGCAGCACGAGCGGTAGAAACAGGCACCACCGAATCTATAAAGGTGCTGTAAAAAAGCGTTGCCAGCTGAGTCGAGCGTGCGTCCAGACCACCAACAACCTTTGGTGTATTGCTGATTTGCCAGGTCTCATTACCAGGGTCAACCCGCTCAGGGGAAAAAGCGACAAAAAGGTTAGTGCCTAGTTGCAGCTGCTCGGACTGGATTATGGGCAGCAAAATCTCTTCGGTTGTGCCCGGATACGTGGTCGATTCAAGGGTCACCAAAGTATCAGGCTGCAAGTAAGGGGCGATTTCTGTTGCCGCAGCAACCATGTACGAGACATCGGGTTCGTTGGTAGCATTAAGCGGCGTTGGTACGCAGATGACCATAACATCACACTCGGCGCTGCGCGCAAAATCAGTGGTCGCCTCTACCTGACCTGTGCGCGCCAAAGGAGCAAGCACCTCGCTGGCAATATCACCAATATAGCTGATGCCATCGTTTATCTGCGCAACACGCTCGGGGGAAATGTCAAAACCCAGACAGTGGACACCGGCACGCTGGGCCATCGCAACAATCAGCGGCAGACCCACATATCCCAGACCCACAACACCAAATTTTGCGCTGCCCTCAGCGATTTTTTTCTCAAGTGTAGTTCCTGGCACCATTGTGTTCATGCTACTCCTTCATCAGCAGTGCAGATACTATAGCACGGACGTCTGTGCCATAGGAATCATTTGCCAGCGCAAGAGCAAGATTTGCCTCGATCCACGCCAAGACATTACCCGTATCATAACTGCAGCTAGCCGGTACTTCAACAGCATAGAGCTCCTCGTGCGCCAGCAACTGGACAAGGGCGTCCGTTAGCTGGATTTCTCCCTCGGTGCCCGGTGTTGTGTCTTGCAGCACATCCATCACGCGTGGAGTGAGGAGGTAGCGCCCCAGTACCGCCAGATTAGTCGGTGCTGTCCCCGGTGCTGGTTTTTCGACTAAGTCATCCACTTTAAAGACACCGGGTTCGACCTCGCTGCCGCTGATTACGCCGTAGCGTGCGGTCAGTTCAGGAGCAACACGCTCGACGGCAATAACCGATGCACCGTATTTTGCATACGCATCCTTCAGCACAGGAAGTATGTCCCTGTCAGGCACAATGACGTCGCCCAAAAGCACAAAAAAGGGCTCGTTGTTAAGGAAGTGCGCACCACAGGCAATCGCATGTCCCAGCCCCTGAGGATGCTTTTGGCGCACATAAAACAACTCTGCGATGTGCGTGATGTCCTTGACGTTTTGCAATTGCTTGTCTTTGCCACTTTTATGGAGCAACTCCTCCAACTCGAGCGAGCGGTCAAAGTGATCCTCAATCATTTTTTTGTTGCGCCCCGTCACCAGCAAAATCGCGTCAACATCTGCTGCTGCTGCTTCTTCGACAACGTACTGCATGATGGGCTTGTCAACAACAGGCAGCATTTCTTTTGGCTGCGCCTTTGTGACGGGCAAAAAGCGGGTGCCCAGACCTGCTGCAGGAATTATCGCTTTCATACTGACTAGTAGCCTTTCTGTTT
>WREJ01000141.1 GCA_009779395.1 Coriobacteriia bacterium | reverse complement strand
GTACGCCGGTGACCTGCAACATCAAGCCAAAACGCATGCCATCGGCACCGTAGTGCTCCATCAGGTCAAGCGGGTCAACGCCCGTACCCAAGGACTTGCTCATACGCCTGCCCTCTTTGTTAAAGACCGTCGGGTGAATGATGACATCGGCAAAAGGAATGTCGCCTAGAAAGTACAGACCGCTCATCACCATGCGCGCAACCCACAAAAACAAAATGTCGCGAGCCGTCGAAAGCGCACTTGTTGGATAGTTGACTGCAAGTTCAGGTGATTCGTATCTGGGAGCTGGCCAAGCTAATACTGCTTGTGGCCAAATCTGACTACTAAACCAGGTATCTAACACGTCCTCGTCCTGATAGGTAGCTGCGCCACACTGCGGACAGCTAGTGACGGCATCTTCAAGAGCTGCCATCCACTCGCAGTTGTCACTGCTGCAGTAGTACACCGGAATACGGTGTCCCCACCACAGCTGTCGCGAGATGCACCAATCACGAATATTTTCCATCCAGTGGAAGTAGACCTTCTCCCAACGTTTCGGGTGAAAAACGACCTTGCCTGAACGCACGACCTCAATCGCTGGCTCTGCCAAAGGCTTCATGTCAACAAACCACTGCTCTGACAGCCAGGGCTCGACTGCCGTAGCACAACGATAGCAAACACCCACGCTGTGCGGGTGATCCTCGACACGGTCTAAAAGCCCTGCAGCCTCGAGATCTGCGACCACACGCCTGCGCGCCTCATCGCGCCCCAGCCCCGCGTATTGACCACCAGACGGCGTCACCACCGCTTCTTCGTCAAAAATATTGAGCTGCTCGAGGCCATGCCGCTCGCCCACCTCAAAGTCATTGGCATCATGCGCCGGCGTAATCTTCAGCGCGCCCGTACCAAAATCAGGGTCAACATAGTCATCAGCAATAATGGGGAGGAGTCTGTCCATTAGTGGCAAGACCACCTGCGCCCCAATCAGGTCACGATAGCGTTCGTCTTTTGGGTTTACTGCTACAGCAACGTCACCGAGCATGGTTTCAGGTCGGGTCGTGGCGATAGTTAAGTATTGGACGGACTCTGCCGCTGTAGTGCTATCACCCTTCTGTGCCAGCGGATAACGAATGTGGTACAGCTTGCCCTCGCGGTCCTCGTGTTCGACCTCGATGTCCGAGAGTGCCGTTGTGCAGCGCGGACACCAGTTGATGATGCGATTGCCCCGATATATGAGCCCAGCGTTGTACCAATCCACAAAGACCTTGCGTACCGCACGCTGGTAGGACTCGTCCATCGTGAACCACTCGTCGTCGTAGTCACAAGAACAGCCCATCGCTTTCAGCTGGTTAATAATCTGGCTGCCATGTTCTGCGCGCCACTCCCAGCATTTTTCGATGAAGCCGTCGCGCCCCAGGTCAAAGCGCGTCAGGCCCTCTGCTGCCAGTTTTTGTTCGACTTTGTTCTGGGTCGCAATGCCTGCGTGGTCGGTACCAACAACCCACCTTGTGGGACGACCCGCCATGCGGTTTTTGCGAATCAGCACGTCCTGGATGGTATTGTTCAGCGCATGTCCCATATGCAGCGAGCCCGTAACATTAGGCGGCGGAATCGTGATGACGTAGGGTGCCGGCACAGTACCATCAGCAGCATCTATGCTGTCAGCAGCAGGTTTTTGGCGAAAATAGCCACCAGCCTGCCAGAATTTGAAAATACCCTCTTCAATAGCCTGCGGGTCATAGGCTGTCGACATGTTACTTCCCTTCAGAGCGATTACAATAAGAGCAATTGTAACACCTCAAAATGTTCATTTTTGCTGACACTGGCAAGTGTCAGCAGGCACGCTACTGGTCAAAGACGCAAGAAAGCTGTATACTCTTCCTCTGGTCAAAGTGGGGCCTTAGCTCAGCTGGGAGAGCGCATGGCTGGCAGCCATGAGGTCACCGGTTCGATCCCGGTAGGCTCCACCAAACACTCTGATGCACGCACCAAAGCCCTGTAATCACGGACTCACGTAAAGTTGCTACGCTTCGTCCGTGATTACAGGGCTTTTGCACGCACCTCAGAGCGTTTGGCCGTGACATCATCTTTTTTTATTTCAGCCTAAAATCACAGCCTCTATCGCTTGCTTTGCAATGTCTATGCTAAATCCCTTGTTTTGTAGTTTGCGGAAGGCTTTTTCTTTGTCTTTGTGTGTTTCTATGCTGCAGCGAGCAATTACTGCTTGTGCCCGCTGCAACTCTTCTTCTTCGCTTGGTGGTAGCAGAGCTTCCAGTTCAGCAGGGGCAATGCCACGCTGCTGCAATTCTTGTCGTATTCTGCGCCAGCCTTTGTTGCTGGCTTGCGCGCTTCTAATGTACAGCTGGGTGTAGCGCTTGTCGTCTACGAGTCCTACCTCGACAAAGCGATTGGTCACCTGCTGTGCAGCATGGCTGCTATGACCCAGTTCTTGCAGTCGTTTTTGCAGCTGGAAGGAGGTCTTTTCGCGCGAACGCAGTATGCGGTGTGCGCACAGCCTGGCTTCTTCATACGCGGCACTATCCATCGCTTGCTTTGGGTGCTTGCGCATCTTTTGCTGGGTCTATGGTATCTGCGCCAGGCTGTGCTGCTTTGCTCTCTGCAGCACTCTCTGCAGCACTTTTGACCATGCCCAACTTTTCGCGTACTTCTGTTTCAATCTGGATGCTCATATCAGGATTGGTGCGCAGCGTCTCTTTCGCTGCCTCGCGACCCTGACCCAAACGCTCGTCACCATAGGTGTACCAGGCACCCGAGCGCTTGAGAACACCCTGGGCAACGCCCAAGTCCAAAATCGATGCCTCTT
>WREJ01000140.1 GCA_009779395.1 Coriobacteriia bacterium | reverse complement strand
CGGCGCAGCGTCCCCAGCCCCGAACAGGGAGCATCGACCAGCACACAATCAAAGGGTAGCGCCACATTGTGTTGCTCGCAGGTGCTGATGGCAGCTTGTTTGGTGATGTCTGCCGTCAAAAAACGTGCTTCACGTACGCCGTAGTCGCGCGCTGTTGCCTGGGCTATTTGTATCTTGAAATCGTGCAAGTCAATGCCCGTAATACGCGCCGGTGCCCCTTGTCGCCGCGCTGCTGCAGCCAGTGCCAGCGATTTTGCTCCCCGTCCGCTGCCAACTTCGAGGATAGACTGGTCAGGGACCGCCTTGCAAAGGGCAACAACCTGTTGAGCAGCCAAATCCATGGCAACAAAGGACGCGCGCTGCGCTGCGGGCAGTGCCCAAAACGCGCTGCGGTCGTGTACTAAAAGCGCGCCCTCGAGACCGGCGTCTTCTGTGGCAATACCTGCCGCTGTAAGGGCTGCTATTGCCTGTTTTTGTGACTGCAGAAAAGGCAGCTGTGCAATGTAGAGTGGTGCTGGTTCGTTGTTTACCGCCATAAGGGTGTTTGCTGTCTGCACACCGTAGTGTTCGCGCAAAAGTTCTGCCAACCACAGAGGATGACCATACAAAGTAGCAGCTGCTGCTGCATCTGTCAGCGGGTCGCCACCAGGAAAGAGGTCGTCGCGCTGGTCACACAGGCGGCGCAGCACGGCATTTGCCAGGCCCTTGTAGGTCTTTGACCGGGCAGCAAAAGCAACCAGTTCAACACCCTGATTGACAACCACATAGGGTTCTGTACCCTCGAAAAACAGTTCGTAGGCAGCAATCGCCAGCGCATCAAGCACCTGGTCGGGGGTGTCAGCAGGACGGCTGAGCTCTGTTGCTACCAGCGCGTCTAAGGTTCCGCGTGTGGCAATGGTACCGTAAGCAAGACGCGTGGCAAAAGCCTTGTCACGCGCAGACAGCGGACGTGCAGCAGCTGCCTGCTGCAAGGTACTTTGCAAAGTCTCTGCGGCAAAAGACTGCCGCTCGCGCACACGTCGCACTACTTTGAGGGCAAGACTGCGAGCAGGGCTTAGTCCCATTGCAGCCCCTGTTTTGCCCCTGCAATGCCGTTCAGCCAGTCTGCTGCTGGCATCGCGTGCTTGTTGTCAGGTTTGACCGTCAACAGCTCAACAGCCCCATCAGCACAACCAAGAAACACCTGTCGCTTTCCCTGCATTTTGCGTAAGATGACCTGCCCCGGCAACAGGAGCAGTTCATCTGAAGCAGTACGACCATCCTCGGCACTAGAAGTGAAAGTGCCCATTGTGGGCACTTTCACTTCTAGTACTCGTGCAGCGTGACCGGCAATACGTAGCCTAGCTGCTGCAGTCTGGCTGCTGGCACGTACCTGGCGCAGCAACATTTCTGCTGACAGTTCTGGTCGTAGGTCCAGCTCTGCCTTTTTAATTTTGTGCGCGTAGCTTGCCTCGGCTTCGTCTTGTGCCGTCCAGGTCACGGTGCCAGCAAACAGTGCTGGCAGCAGGTCAATCAGCAGACGACCACCGACTTCTGCTAGTTCTTGCTGCAGTTCCTGCGCAGTTTTCTGCCCGATGTCAACACCTTCGAGCGCGCAGGTCGGTCCCGTATCGAGCCCTTCTTGCATCTGCATGATGCTGATGCCTGTTCTGCTATCCCCTGCCAAGATTGCACGCTCGATGGGGGCAGCACCACGCCAGCGCGGCAGCAGCGATGCGTGTACGTTCACGCAGCCACAGCTGGGTAGTGCCAGTACCTCTGGCGGCAGCAACATACCGTAGGCTGCAACTACAATCAGATCAGGACGTAACTTTTCTAGCTGTGCCTGTACGGAAAGGTCGCGCAGGCTAGTCGGGCGAAACAGCGGCAGGTCGTAGTCACAAGACAGCTTGCTTACAGAGGAAGCAATGGACGCACTCCCCCGCTGCGAGACAGCGTCAGGACGCGAAAAGACGGCTACCAGTTCGAAGGGTTGTGTATCAGCGACAGCACGGCTTGCCTGGTACAGCAGCTGCATAATACGCGCTGCAAAATCTGGTGTTCCCATAAAAACAACACGCCGAGGTGCTGCTTGCGATGCCGCTTGTGATGGGGGTGTCGTGGTCGTCACCTACAGCACCACCTAGCTGTGCGCCAGGTCAAAGTATTCGCGCAGTGCGCCCTTTTTGTCATCCTCTGACAGGTGCGTGATAAAGACGCGACCATCCAGATGGTCCAACTCGTGCTGAAAAACACGTGCTAAAAAGTCCTCTGCCGTCACACTGACCGGATTCCTTTGCAGGTCAAGCCCCTCGACTGTCACGCTGCGATAACGCTTGACCAGGCGGTACAGACCAGGAAAAGACAGACAGCCCTCTTCTTCGCTTAGGTAGTCGTCTGAATGCTGCGTAATGCGCGGATTTATCAGCACACGCGGATCATCACCCGCCTCGCTGTCGTCATAGACAAACAGTCGCTTTGGCACGCCAATCTGGATAGCAGCCAGACCAACACCCTTGTGTGCGCGCATGGCAGCAATTAAATCGTCAACCAGCGATTGCAGGTCGTCCTCTGCCGGCAGAGTGACCTCACAACTTTTCTGCAACAGACGGGGGTCAGGATGAGCCAGCACCACTGGTGGCGACACCGCCTTGCGCCCCTGCTGACCTGCGCGAGGCCTTAGTTTTTCAACTGCCTGTTTGATGTCCATGGATATCGCTTTTGTTACTTTTCTGCTCGCGTCTGTGTCATTCTACCAGCATCAAAGCCATAGTGCCGTCATCGGGGATGGCAACTTCGCTGTCATTTTGCAGCACAATCAGGTTCTCGGGGAT
>WREJ01000139.1 GCA_009779395.1 Coriobacteriia bacterium | reverse complement strand
TTCGTTTCAGGCCGCCACCGTAGCCAACGAGTGTGCCGCTTGATCCAATCACGCGGTGGCAGGGGATTATGATGGCAATGGGGTTGCGATTGTTTGCGCCGCCGACAGCGCGCGCAGCCTGGGGCTTGCCGATGTGGCTGGCTATGTCACCGTAGCTGCGGGTCTCGCCGTAGGGAATCGTGCACAAAGCCTGCCAGACTGCGCGCTGAAAGTCAGTTCCCTGTGGATTAAGCGGCAGGTCGAAATCGCGCCGCACGCCGGCAAAGTACTCGTTTAGCTGCTGGACGGTTCGTTTCAGTAGGGGTGTTTCACGCTCAATAGCACCGTCTGGCAGTTTTTCGCCGCTGAAACAGACGGTCAGTAACTGGTCGTCCTCTTCCGCCAAAGCAAGACGACCGACAGGACTGTCACAGTACAGTAGAAATTTCATGGCTGGTTCTCCCCAAACGTTCTTGCGTATCGTACCAGAATACCACGATTTTTATACTGCGAGTCTCGTACGCAGGACCTCTATACTATTAGTTTTATGATAAGTGTTGACAAGCCATATTATATAGCGTATAGTATTAGTTGAAATATAAGTACTCAAGCGTGGTCACTGTGACCATCACTACCAAAGACAAGCATTAGACACGACACGGATTGGAGGGGGACATGTTTCAGCTCGGCTCTGGGTTGCTGGATGGCTGCGTGCTTGCCGTACTGGCACGCGAGGACGCCTACGGCTACCGCCTGACGCAAAGCATCAAGCAGGTCATCCCGGTTTCTGAATCAACGCTGTACCCTGTGCTGCGCCGCCTGCAAAGCGAGCAGCTACTGACGACCTACGATCAGTCGCACAGTGGCAGAAATCGCCGCTACTATCGCATCACAGACAGTGGACATTCTCGGCTGCGCGATACGCAAACAGCATGGACGAGTTTCAAAACAGGCGTAGATTCGCTGCTTTCTATGGATGAGACCATAGAGCAGGCTACAGACAAGGCGGAGGAGTCTGTCCAAGCCAGCACCAGTGAAACCACTGGTACAGAACTTGCCACAATAAGCGATACATCTACTACCGATACAGCAAGCGACACACAGAAAGGGGGCGATGAGCAATGACAAAGACTGCCTTTCTTGCAGAATTGCAGCGCAAGCTGAAAGCAATGCCAGAATCAGAAGTTATAGCTGCTATAGCCTACTATGACGAATACCTGTCAGAGGCAGGACCAGAAAACGAAGAAACTGCCATTGCACAGCTGGGCAGCCCCGCGCAGGTCGCTGCAGGCATTATGGGCGACTACGTCTATGCCGACACCACCGGAGAAGACATTACGACCGGCAAAGGTCTCAGCGCTCTGTGGATAGTGGTAATCGGCTTGATTGTTGGTCCTCTTGCTCTGCCGCTTGCCCTTGTGCTGATTGCGCTTATCTTTTCACTTTTGATTGCAGCGCTCAGTCTGATATTTAGCTTGTTTGCGACTGCAGTTGCCCTGCTGGTCAGTGGCGTTGTCTATTTGGCGACAGGCCTCTACACTCTGTTTATTAGCTTTGCAACAGGAGTCGTCACCATTGGAACAGGCCTGGTTTTCATGGCCATGGGTGCTGCTTTGATGTTGATTATGATCTGGGCGACAAAGCACATCGTAAACGGCATAGCTGCTGGCAGTGCAAAGCTATTGCGCAGATGGAATAACAGAAATGGGGTGGCATCATGACGATGAAGCCAGCGACAAAAACACTGTGGCTACTGATCCTTGCGGCCTTTTCGATTGGAATGGGTTTTATGGGGCTGGGTATTGCTCTGGGTGGCTTTTTGCCAGCAGGCTTTGGGTCAAACGGTATGCGTTTTTATGATTTTCGCCAGGGAATAACCTACGATTCACGTATGCAGCAACACCGCAGTCCGCAGCTGACAGGCGAGAACTTTGATGATTCTCTTTTGTCAGAGTCGGCTGTGATTTCTGAACCTATTGACCAGCTGTCTGTTCAGACAATTGCAGCTGTGGTGGTGATTGTTCCTAGCACAGATGCGCAGTTATCCTATGCGATTACTGCTGCAGACCCAACACGCTATAAAGTCGAGGTCAAAGACGGAACGCTTGATATCAGTTACCAGCACACAATCTATCCCTTTGATATCGGAACACTTGATGTCATTGGCGATGCTGGTGACAGCAATGACCAGGTAGTTGTCTACCTGCCCCAAGGAATGCGCTTGCAGGAAGTCCAGCTAAGCACCGTTACTGGTCGCATCGAAATTCATGAAGGACTTTTGGTCCAAGAGCTTGCGGTTGCAACGGTATCAGGGTCGATATTTATCGAGGAGCTTGACCAGCAAAACCTCCGGGATACAGAATTGAGCATCGAAAGTGTCAATGGCTCAGTTAGTGTCGTGGCAGATACCCTGGCGCATCTGAAGCTGAACCTTGTTTCTGCTGATGCCCATATTGTGCTTTACAATCTGGATGAATTTCGTGTGCGCGTCGACAATATTAGCGGTACGGTCATCAAAGACGGGCGCGGCATTACCGCAGGCATTGGTACGACAGCCAGCGGCACGGGCAGCAGACTTATCGAAATCGAAATGATTAACGGTATGGTAAACCTCGAATCTGCGATAGATGACGGCGAGCAGTGATACACTTTATGCAGTGACTAAGATGGCTTGTTGACGGCTAGGTTGACAAAGCCACCATTACAGCAAAAGGAGCCCGCTGTGACCCAAGCAAAGACCCGCATCCTTGATGGCAACAGCCTTGCGGCACTGGTGCGTGAAGAGGCAAAAAAGCAGGTGGAGGAGTACGTCCAGCAATGTGGCACGACAATAGGTCTTGCTGTTGTTCTGGTCGGCGACGACCCTGCTTCTGCCGTCTATGTCAGCATGAAAGAGGCTGATTGTGCACAGGTCGGTATTCGTACCTTTGAC
>WREJ01000138.1 GCA_009779395.1 Coriobacteriia bacterium | reverse complement strand
TCACCTTTCGGGTAACATTATGATTGACACCCTCGACCGTGAACTTCCCGCCGCCCGTCAGCTGCCCCTTCCTCAGCATCTTGCGCCTGACAGCTATGTTGTCGTCACGCTCCACCGTCCCGCCAATGTTGATGACCCGCAAAAACTTGCGAAAATCACAAGGGCCATCACCGCCGAGGCAGACAGGGGAACATCCTTTTTCTGGCCCGTTCATCCCCGGACAAGGGGAAAACTGGAGGAGTTTGACCTGCTCTCTTGTCTCGAGGCACATCCCAACATCATCCTTGAGCGACCCATCGGCTATCACGCGCTGCTGCGCCTTAACTTAAGCGCAAAAGCATTTCTCACCGACAGCGGCGGCCTGCAAGAAGAGTGCTGTGTAGTGGGGACTTCTTGTGTGACCTTGCGTGACAACACAGAACGTCCTATAACGCTCGTTGAAAATGGGGGAACCAATGTCCTTGCAAGCCTCGAGACTCTGGAGCACTACCTCGAAATGGCTCTCAGCACTCCGCGTAAACCCTATCGTCCAGAAAATTGGGACGGCAGGACTGCCCCCAGAATGGTGAAGACTTTGGTGGCTGGCTAGTTACTGTTTCACCCGCGCCGGCGAGCCAAAGGCAACCACGCCGTCTCCAATTGCCTTTGTAACAACTGCTCCCATGCCGATTGTTGTGTCGCTGCCAACAGTCAACAGCTGCTTTACCGTGCAGTTCATGCCCAAATATGAGCGGTCACCAATCTCGACAAAACCCCCCAGTGCCACATTCGAGGTTACGGTAACTTGCTCGCCCAGCAAAACGTCATGCGCCAGATACGTTCCATCATCAACTTTTGTCCAGCGTCCAATCTGGGTGTCACGCGACTGACCGCGACAGACGGTCGTGTTTGCACCAATCTCGACATCATCAGCGAGGACCACGCCCGCCAGACAGTGCAGACGAAAGGGTTTGCCGTCTTCGTCAGGAGCCATGGTAAAGCCCTCGCCACCAATGACCGCACCCTCACGTACCAGGCAACGCTTGCCAATGCTTGTGCCGTGTCGCACAATCGCACCCGCGCAAACACGCGTCCCCGCGCCAATCGTCACGTGGTGGTCAATCCAGGCACCGGGCTCTATCACCACGCCATCTGCCAGTTGCACTTCGCTACCAATAGTTGCACCACTGTGGTCAAAGCGCCGTAGTGCGTCCAATTCTGCCTGTCGCTTTTGCCACACAAGCTGAACAGCACGCGCGAAATCGCGCACCGGCAGTGCGGAAAAGTGGCAGTCATTGTTGTCCAGCACCACCTGCGGGATAGTCATACCATCTTCGAAAAACAGTAGGCAGCCTTTTGCCCCTTCAAGGTGGGTGACAAGCTGTTCAAACTTTTTGCCGACATACATCATGGTGTTGTCCCGAGGATTTTTTATGTAAGATACGCCCGTATAGGTCGTAGTGGCAGTTCCCATGATTTCTGGACCTCTCTCCCGCGTCTTTCTGGCCTTGTGTTGCTGATGCACGCTAATCAATATCGATTATGCTGCAGTCTTATTGTACAATTGTTCCTGGAAAATTCGCTTGAAATGCCTATTACTTGGAGGGCGGTGCTTGATGCGCGTTTTGGTTACGGGGGGAGCAGGTTTCATCGGCTCGAATTTGGTTGATGCTCTGCTTGCTGAAGGCGACTATCAGGTACGCGTGATAGACAACTTTGCTACGGGTCATCGTAGTAATCTTGCTCACTGTGCTGCAGATATCGAACTTGTCGAGGGAGATATTCGTGACCTTGAAATCCTTGATGCTGCTGTCGAAGGCGTTGACATGATTTTGCATCAGGCAGCACTCCCTAGCGTGCCACGTTCGATCAAGGCACCCATCACCAGCAATGATGTTAACGTTGGGGGGACGCTAAAGTTGCTCTGTGCTGCTCACAAGGCAGGTGTTAAGCGTGTTGTCATGGCTTCTTCTTCCTCTGTGTATGGTGATACGCCAACACTGCCAAAAACTGAGTCGATGATGCCAAATCCACTCTCGCCCTATGCGGTGACAAAGCTCACAGGAGAGCACTACCTGCGCGTTTTTGCGCGCCTTTACAACATCGAGACACTGGCGATTAGGTATTTTAACGTTTTTGGTCCGCGGCAAGACCCCAATTCGACGTATTCGGGAGTTATCTCAAAATTCATGAAGGCTGCTGTTGACCAGACAAAGTACACGGTAAACGGTGACGGACTGCAGGCGCGCGATTTTTCCTATGTCGATAACGTTGTTCAGGCAAACATGCTGGCGCTAAAAGCAAAAAAGCTGAACGGTGAGGTCATAAATGTTGCCTGTGGTGAAAAATTCACCCTGCTTGATTTGATTGCAGCAGTAAATCAGGCAGCTGGTGTCGATTTGCCAGTAGAATTCGCAGCCGACAGACCGGGCGATGTCAAATATTCATTGGCAGATATAGAGGCAGCACAGGATTTGCTAGGCTACACACCCGCTGTTCCCTTTGCCGAAGGGATTAATCGTACTTTTGCATGGTACAGGGCGCAGTAAGATTCCCATGACTTCAAGCACGCAACAGCAGCCGCTCATCTCGGTTCTTATGCCGACTTATAACAGAGATTGGTCCTTAGACAGAGCGATACAGAGCGTACTTAGGCAGACATATGCGAACTGGGAATTGATTATTGTTGATGACGGTTCGACGGATGCCAGCGAAGAAATTTTGGCAGGATATGTAAAGGACTACCCCAATATTCACGCGATTTTTCACCGGGAAAACAGGGGGCAAGGTACAGCCAGAAATACTGCCATGGACGCTGCTCAAGGAGAATGGATTTGCAACCTTGACAGCGATGACGAGCTCACTGACAATGCTCTCGAGCTGCTCTTAAGAGTCAACCATGAAATTGACTGCGAAACTACCATGATTATTGGGCACAATTACGACTCGGGAAGAGAGGAAATCACCGACCTCAATTTGTCTCCCGGTTA
>WREJ01000137.1 GCA_009779395.1 Coriobacteriia bacterium | reverse complement strand
CGAGACGGGTTCTCGTTTGCGTTTCGAGAAAGTCGAAGGTGAAGTAAGTGATGTGTCAGCATTTGCTGACATTATCAATGAATCGATAGAAGGCAGCATTCACAACACCAGCAGGGGAAAGAAAGTAGTAGAATTACAGTCATGAAGATTACAGGAATAATCGCAGCAGGAGGTCGCGGTCAGCGTTTGGGTGTTGATGGCGGCAAGCAGCTGCTTGAGATTAACGGTCGTCCCGTTGTTGTGTGGGCGATTGATGCTTTGGCTACAGCAAGACTCGTCGAAAACATTGTCGTTGTCTGTGACCCTGCGCGGGTAGAAGAGTACGCCCAGCACATCAGCGCGACGGTACAGACAGACAAGCCTCTTACTTTTGCTTCAGGGGGCAACTTTCGCGAAGATTCGGTGTATGCAGGGCTTGTTGCTGCAGCTGACGCCGACATTGTTGTCATCCATGACGGAGCACGTCCATTGCTCGAGGCACAGTATGCCGACGCAGCCATTCAGCAGTTGATTGATGACAGCGATACAGATGGTGTGGTGTTGGCAAGTCCTGCCGTTGACACCATAAAGCGGGTCGAGAACTACTACGTCACCGACACACCCCAGCGCAGACATTACTGGCATGCACAGACTCCGCAGGTTTTTTGGCGTGATCAGCTGATGAAAGTCTACGAAGCCGCAAAAGCTGACGGCTATCGCGGCACCGACGATGCCAGCTATTTCGAGCGCAAGGGCGGCAACATTACGGTGGTGCCTGGTTCGCGCACTAACATTAAAATCACCACAGCAGAGGACGTCCAGTTTGTGCAAGCAATTTTTGCTCTGCGTGGCGGCAGCCTGTCTAATACAGCAGCAGAGGACATTCAGTAATGGACGCACTCCCTCTTCTAAAGCAATTGCGCACGGGCATTGGCTATGATGTGCATGCTTTTGCACAGGGTCGGCCGCTGATTTTGGGTGGCGTGACGCTGCCGCACGCCTGTGGTCTTGCGGGTCATTCAGATGCTGATGTTTTGGCGCATGCAGTGACTGACGCGCTGCTGGGTGCTGCGCGCATCGAGGGTGCGGCAGACATTGGGCAGCTGTTTCCCGACAGTGATGATCGTTTTTTGGGTGCTGATTCGCTGCAATTGTTACAAACGGCGGCAGAGTACGTCCAAAAATCAGGCTACACCATACTTGATGTCGACTGCCTGTTGGTCGCACAAGAGCCCCGGCTGGCACCCTATCGTGACGAGATGCGCACAAATCTGGCGCGCGCCCTCTCACTTGATGTTAGCAGGATTGGACTGAAAGCAACCACCACAGAAGGCCTTGGTTTTGCCGGCCGTAAGGAGGGCATCGCTGCACAGGCTGCAGTGTTATTGTGTGCCCCTGCCTAGTGTCACCATCACTACTACTACCACTACTACTCGGAGAAAGTTGCCTACCATGTTTCAAACACTACGTGACAGCGTTGAAGTAATACAAAAAAATGACCCTGCGGCAACAACGGTGATTTCTGCGCTGGTGAACTATCCTGGTCTGCACGCCATTGTTTTGCACCGTCTGCATCACTGCATGCACCGGGCGGGCTTGCGCTTTTTTGCGCGTATGGGTTCGCAGTGCGCACGCTTTTTCACCGGCATCGAGATTCATCCTGGTGCTGTGATTGGACGCCGCTTTTTTATCGACCACGGCATGGGTGTCGTCATTGGCGAGACCAGCATCATCGGTGACGACGTCACCCTGTACCAGGGCGTGACCCTCGGCGGTACCGGCAAAGAAACCGGCAAACGTCACCCAACTTTGGGAAACGGCGTTGTTGTTGGTGTGGGCGCGTCGGTGCTGGGTGCCATCACCTTGGGTGACGGGTCAAAAGTCGGCGGGGGAGCAGTCGCTGTCAAAGACGTGCCCCCTGGTGCGACCGTCGTAGGTATTCCGGCAAAAATCGTCGGCGCAAAACCAGCACCCAAAGCAGACGATGCGCCGGTGGACACACTCCCTAAAGAAATCTTGCCCGACCCGGTGATTGATGCTATCGACAAGCTAAGCAAGCGTATTGACGAGCTTGAGGCGCAGCGAGCACAGTAGGCGACGGAGTTTGTCCATGCAAAAAACGAATACAATAGTGAAAAACCTCAGAGTGAGGGTTTTCACTCTGGTGCTGATTGCATAGCTAGGATACCAGCGACTATATTCGTGAGACAAGCAACTGATTAAGAGAGACACCCTGCTCGGCGGCTTCACACGCTACCCTGCGGTGTACTTCTTTGGGCATACGCAGACGTATTTCACCAGAATATACCTTCTGGGCAAGTGGCAGAGGTGGTTCTTGCTGGTCTTTTTCCATCTCGCCGAGGATAAACCTGACCAATTCAACAGCACCCGCTAAGGCCTGTGCTTGTGTGCTCTCGATACTGGACAAGCGGGGAAATTCAGCTATAGTAGCAAGGTAGGCCTCGTCCTCTGCTGACCAAAACACACGATAAGTGTACTCTTCTGCCTTAGGCATCTGCCTCTCCTTCCAGCTTGTCGATTGCGTCAAGCAGCTGCTTGACTTGGTAGGGCTTCATTTTGCCCCTGTCGTTTTGCATATTTATCCATGCATCATCTGTCCATGGCGTCTTAAATATGTAGTGAGATCCTGCTATTCTGCACTTACCAAAGTAGTGGGTGCCCACTTTTATGCCATCCGAAAATCTCACATTCGCGCGACTGGCTCTCATTGCTTGGACAATTTTGTCTATCTGTGCCATGGCGTCCTTTCGCGTGCAGTTATGGTACCATATGCGGTACCATCATGCAACAGAAATCCATCAGAAGATGCCATCTTCTGCGTACGCTAACTACCCTAGCATTGACCGCTTAAACAGCGATTAAACATTGATTAAATTCGATTAAAAATCGCCCCGAAATAGACAAATCCACACCCAATTCCCACAAATCATGAACATTTTGAGGAAGTGCGTCCATAGCTGCTACAATTTTCACCTACGCCAGAAATGGTGCGTATGTACGTGAAATGACAGCCACTATGGCTGATATGTAGATGACACCCAAACGAAAGTGAGACTGCCATGACCGTCAGAATATCCAAATTCCGTGG
>WREJ01000136.1 GCA_009779395.1 Coriobacteriia bacterium | reverse complement strand
TTTGGCGCGATACCCTTTTCCTTTATTGTGGGAAAGGTCTTCTTTCGCATTAACCTGCTCAAAGAAGGGTCGGGAAATTTAGGCGCGGCTAACACCTTTCGCACGCTGGGGGCAAAGGCGGGCATTGCGACGCTACTTCTCGACATGGCAAAGGGCGCGCTTTCCGTATACTTTGCACGCTTTATAGTAAATGGGTCGGGGATGAGTCTGACCACTGCGGGCGATTGGCTGCTGGTTGCTTGCGCCTTTGCTGCCATTGTTGGACACACGGCTTCTCCCTATATTAAGTTTCGTGGTGGCAAGGGGGCAGCGAGTTCTGCTGGCGTTATGTTTGCGCTGGTACCCATTGTCTTTTGGGTTATGTTTGTGGTCTTTGTCTCGACTATTGCCGTGACGCGCTATGTGTCGGTGGGAACTCTTGCGGTTGCTTTCACCTTTCCCATTGCGACGGCGATTTTTTATCCCAATGTACCTTTTGTGTCTTTTGCCCTGCTGATTGCTGTTGTTGTTCCTCTTTTGCATCGGGGAAACATTCAGCGTCTGCGTCAGGGAACAGAGCGACGCTTTGCCTGGAAAAACCGGGGACTGGGCGTACGTAAGGAGCAATAATGGCTAAGGTCAGTGTCATCGGTGCGGGTTCGTGGGGAACAGCGGTTGCCTGGTTGCTTGACGGCAAGGAGCATACGGTCACCCTGTGGGCATTCGAGCCTGAAATCGCCGATGCCATCAACGCGTCGGGCAGAAACCCCATCTATTTGCCGCATGTGCAGTTCAGCGACCGTACGACAGCAAGCTCTGACATTGCCAAAGCCTTGAAGGGCGCAGAAGCAGTCGTCATGGTCACGCCCAGTATTGGCGTGCGCCGTGTGGCAGAAAAAATGGCAGCAGTACTGCCTGCCGACACACCTGTGGTCATACTCAGCAAGGGTCTCGAGTCAGGAACCTCGCTTCTCATGACAGAAATACTCGAAGAGCTGCTGGGTAACCCCGCACGAATCGCAGCACTGTCTGGTCCCAATCACGCCGAAGAAGTCAGTCGCGCCGTTCCTTCGGCGACCGTAGTTGCTGCACACACACAAGAAACTGCCAGCTACTTTCAGCAGCTGTTCTCGACACCCTTTTTCCGCGTGTACACCAACACTGATCTCACGGGCGTTGAGCTCTGTGGCGCGGGCAAAAACGTCATTGCTATTGCCTGCGGGCTTTGTGACGGCTTAGGTCTGGGCGACAACGCAAAGGCATCGCTTATGACCCGTGGCCTGGCAGAGTTGGTCCGCTTAGGCAAGGCGCGCGGCGCACAAACCGAAACCTTTATGGGTCTTGCGGGCATGGGAGATCTGATTGTGACCTGCACCTCAAAGCACTCACGTAATCGAACGCTGGGCGAAGAACTGGCACGCGGCGGCACGCTGGATGGCTATCAAAAGCGCACAAAAATGGTCGTTGAAGGCGCGGTTGCCTGCGCAAGCATTTACGAGCTGGCACAGGCGTGTGGCATCGAAGTTCCTATCACGCAACTTATTTACCAGATTCTCTACGAAGGTTTTGACGCAGAACTGGGCGCATCGCTTTTGATGACGCGTCCTTTAAAGCAAGAATAAAGAAAGGGAGTCTGTCCATGTCATCACCTGCACAGCAATTAAAGCAGCCACATCAGCTGCCTATCGTTTCTCCTTCCTTGCTTTCGGCTGACTTTGGCAATTTGCATGATGCTCTGTCTGTTGTCGCCGCTGCGGGTGCACCCTGGATTCATCTTGATGTAATGGACGGGCACTTTGTGCCCAACCTCACCTTTGGGCCACCCCTTATTGCTGCTTTGCGCGAAAGCTCAGATCTTGTTTTTGATGCTCACCTGATGGTTGATAATCCTGACGACACCATTGACTGGTACCTTGATGCGGGCTGTGACTACATTACGGTGCATCTGGAAAGTTCGCGTGATGTGCGTGCCATGGCACAAAAAGTGCAGGCAGCAGGCAAAGGCTTTGGCCTGGCACTAAAACCTGATGCAGCAGTCGCAGACCTTGCGCAGTACCTGCCTTGTCTGGACATGGTGCTGCTAATGTCGGTCTTTCCGGGTTTTTCGGGGCAGTCTTTTATCACCGACACGCCTGATCGTCTGAAAGAACTACAAGAACTTTGTGTTAGTGCTGGACGGACTCCGCTAATTCAGGTGGACGGTGGCATTAATCCGCAGACTGCAGCCTTGTGTGCCGCACAAGGGGCGCAGGTGTTTGTGGCAGGAAACGCTTTTTTCAAAGCAGAGAACCCCGCGCAAGCCTGCGCTGACATCATAGCGAGTGCGCGTTAATGGAAGGTATTTTGCTCGAAATCACTAAACTGCAGGTGCTCAACCAGTTTTGGCTGACTATATTTCTGGTGATTCCTCTGGTCTTGGTTGCGCGTACTTTGGTGGCGGGTACTAGGTACTCGGCGATTTTGCTGGTTGTTGTCTTTGGGCTGGGGCTGGGCTACATTTTGGTTGCCAGTGATGTGGCAACGCCAGGACTCCCCGAGTTTAAGATTGTCGAGCTGATCAGTCGCAGTACTATCATTGCTCTGATTGCCGCCTTTTTTGTGGGCGGACAAGAACTGCGCAAGATTTTCCAAAATCGCAGCGTCAAACCAGATACCTTTATGATTCCCTCAGAAAAAGAGGTCGTGGTGGGAACAACCAGCGCGCAGCTCTTTTTTCTGGTGCGCACCTTTTTTCTCTTGCTGGGCATCGAATCTGCCTTTCGTTTTATCGTTGGCATTGATTCGGGTGCTTTAAGCGGCTACTACATTCTGCTTGCTTTTATTGGACTAACGGTCTCGGTGATTTTGATTGACCACCGCGCAACCTTTGAGAACAAAAAGATGTATGTACGCAAAGGCATTCTCGAGACCTTTGTCATCTGCCTCATACTGGTGATTAGCTTTTACCTTGCTGCTGCCTGTGCAACGATCATTGCCCTGCCACAGATATTTTTCGCCATGCTGCTTACCGCAAGCCTCGGTGCGATTTTCTATCAATGGACCTTTGGCTCGACCATTCGCGCCCTGCTTTTTGCGGGGCTGCCCCTCGTACTTGCCGGAAATTTCATGGTCGGCGGCTCGCGCA
>WREJ01000135.1 GCA_009779395.1 Coriobacteriia bacterium | reverse complement strand
ACAACTTTAGACCAACACGCACCTCGCGGGTGCGCTACCGTTTTTACCACAAGTTTGTCGGCAACTTTAGCCGTTTTGGCAAGATGCTGTGTGTGGGTTGCAGTCGCTGTAATCGTGCCTGCAAGGTGGGCATTACGCCAGCGCGTGTCATCGCCGCGCTGCAGGCTGACGATACGTGCGTGAACGCAGATACGGCAGGTGAATGCTGATGAGTGCTAAGACAGCAAACGCCTACCGCGAGTTGGGTGCTAACCCCTATCGTCCCTGGCCGGCGCGCATAACTTCTATCACGCAGCTGACGGCAACAGAAAAGCTGTTCGAACTGCGCCTGATTGACCAGCGTGTCCGTGAAGCCTTTTCTTTTACCGCAGGTCAGTTTGTCGAACTCTCGATTTTTGGCGTCGGAGAAGCCCCCTTTTCCATTTCAAGCGCACCCTCAAAGCAGGGATTCATCGAACTGTGCATTCGCGAAACGGGTGCGGTTACTAGTGCCATTCACCGTATGCGCTGCGGTGATGTTGTGGGTGTGCGCGGCCCCTTTGGTCGTGGTTTTCCCTTCGAGCAAATGAAAGGCAGCGATGTCTTGCTGGTTGCTGGAGGGCTGGGCATTGCTCCGCTTAAATCACTCATCAATCATATTCATGACGAACGCCATGCCTTTGGCAAGGTCACCATTTTGCTTGGGGCAAAAAACCCGGCAGAAATCCTTTTCCGGCATGAATTCGACATGTGGAAACACCGGCAAGACTTTGACCTTATCATGACCGTTGACCAAGCAGACGAAAACTGGGACGGTCAGGTGGGTCTGGTCACGCGGCTGTTTGATCGGGTCGAGGTTGACCCCGAGATTACCTATGGTGCCATTTGCGGTCCGCCCGTCATGTACCCCTTTGTTGTTGAAGAAATGCGCAAAAAACGCCTGGATGTCGACCGCATTTACGTCTCGGTCGAGCGGCGCATGAAGTGCGGCATTGGCATGTGCGGTCACTGCGCTGTTGGACACCAATACACCTGTATTGCCGGACCAGTCTTTAGCTACTGGGAAGCAATCAACCTGCAAGAGGCCTTGTAAGATGAGCGCAGTACAGCACATAGCGCCCTTTGGTTCTGGTCGCCCTCGCGTGGTTGTCCTGTCGCTTGCCAGTGACTTTGGCTGTCAGCTGCAATTGACTAATCTGCCGCGACTGCTGGACGCCTTGGGCACCATCACGCTGGCGTACTGGCAGCTGGTGTCAAGCGCGCCGCTGCCAGAAAAATACGACGTCGCCATTATCGAGGGAGCCGTCACTACCCAAGACCACATCGACCTGCTGCAACAGGTACGCGCAACAGCACATACCGTCATTGCTTTGGGGTCGTGCGCGGTCACCGGTGGCATCCCTGCTCTGGCTACGTCTGGTGCTGTGGATGATGCTGCGCCTGATAAGGAGAGACTGGCAAAGCACGTCCAGAACAGCTACGGTGATCCATATACGCAGCTTGCCACCCAGCAGCTACCACCCGCTGCGGTCAGCACGGTGGTGAGCGTTGACTATTCTATCCTTGGCTGTCCCATCGATCCCGAAGAGTTCTCTGCTGTTTTTCAGTGCGCGCTGTTAGGCATCAAAGAACGTTCGCGCCGCGAACCCCTTTGTGCCTACTGCAAAACCGCCGAGATTCCCTGTTTGTACGCTGCAGAACAGACAGCTACGGCGACCCCCTGTCTGGGCTTGGTGACGGCAACGGGTTGTGGTGCCTTGTGTCTGACGCGCGGACGTCCCTGCACGGGTTGTCGTGGCATTGCTGCTGACGCGAACCTGCCTGCTGCGCGTGACTTTATCAAGGACAGCAACTTTAGCTGTGCTGAATTTGACGCTGCACTGCGCATTTACAACGCAGCAGCTGCAGAAACGGAAAACTCATGACGACTAAACTTGACATACAGCATATTGCCCGCATCGAGGGACACGGCAGCGTACAGATACAGCTTGACGGCAGCACAATTACCCACATCGAGCTAAAAACCACCGAACCCGCCCGCTTTTTCGAGAGCATCATAGGCGGCCGCCACTATAACGACTTGGCACTGATTGTCAGTAGGATTTGTGGTATTTGCTCTCCCAATCACACTATCACGGGACTGATGGCAGTCGAAGACGCGCTGGGTGTCGAGATTAGTACTCAGACGCGTTTGCTGCGCCAGCTGCTGGTCTATGGGTCTTTCATTCAAAATCACGCGACACATCTGTACTTTTTGGCGGCACCTGACTATGTCAGTATGCAGGCAAGCACGTCCAGTAAACGGCACAGCCGACCAGCAAGTATTGTGTGTTTTGAAGCGGGCAAACGGCGCGACCGAGAACTACTCGCGCGTGCCCTTGAACTGAAAAAACTGGGCAATGACCTCTGTGCAGCCGTGGGAGGGCGTCCAGTTCACCCCGTCAACGCTGTGATTGGTGGCTTTACCGACCAGCCTGACCAGATGACCCTGCATGTACTGGCGGCGCGTCTGCGTGCAGCCCTGCGCGATGCGCTGCAGACAGTCGAGCTGTTTGCCGCTGCTGACATCCCTGACTTTCAGCCACAGCGCGAAAAGCTGGCACTTTCTGCACCAGACAGCTATGCGATTCTTTCTGACAGCGCAGACGTTCAGGTACGTGCACTGAAATCGGTGTGGAGTCAGCCCATTGCTAGCTATCACCAGTTTATTAACGAACACGCCAATCCGCGCAGCGGCAACGCAAAGTTTTCCTTTCTAGAAAACAACCAAGGCGAGGCGATTCCTTTTATGGTGGGGGCATTTGCTCGGCTGTGTATCAATGGGGACAACTTGACGGATGCTGCCGCTGCGGCAGTTGCTGACAGCGTGCAGACAAGCGGACTATTGCAGGGTTCTAGCAATCCCTACCTGAACAATCTATGCCAAGCGATAGAGTTGGTAGATGCACTGGAACGCTGTGCTGCCCTGTGTGACCAAATTGCGGCGCGCAACGGTGAGGGTAGTGGACAGACTACGGCGCCAAAGACACTTAATCTGCAGGCCGGTGTTGGCTACGCTGCCAGCGAGGCGCCGCGTGGAACGCTGTACTATTCGATTGGGCTGGACGACCAGGGTTACGTGACTTCGGGCGACATCATCACGCCCACGGCGCAAAATCTT
>WREJ01000134.1 GCA_009779395.1 Coriobacteriia bacterium | reverse complement strand
GTTTTGAGGTAGAGCTCAGTGACGGGCTGCCAGCGGCGATTTCACTCTTTAGCGAGAGCCAGAGCCGTGTTGTTGTCACTTGTTCCACTGGTGATACTGCAGCGGTATTGCAACAGCTAGAGGACGCTGCTGTTCCTGCCGCAGTCATTGGTACGGTTGGTGGCACGCAGCTAAAAATCGCAGACAAGATTGACCTGCCACTGCAGCAGCTGCGCGAGGTCTGGACGGACTCCCTCACAAACGCTCTTGCTGCAGGCAGCACAGAAAAGACGGCAGCGTGAGTGGCATAATCGGCATCTTTTTGCAGCACAATTCTGTAGATGCTGCGGCGACTGATGATGCGGCGCGTATGGCCTATTTTGGGCTGCATGCTCTGCAGCATCGTGGTCAGGAAAGTACGGGCATTGCGGTGGGGGATGGCAAAACAATCATCGAGGTCAAAGATCTGGGTTTGGTTACGCAAGTGTTTAAAGAGTCCAATTTGCGTGCGCTGACTGGTCATATTGCGCTGGGGCATGCGACTTATTTGGTGTCACGCGACAAGGGCGACATGCCTTTATGGGAGGATGCTCAGCCGCATATCTTTTCGATTGGCAAGCAGCTGATTGCTCTGGGCTTTAACGGCAAGCTGCTGAACAGTGAAGAGGTGCAAGACTATTTAAGCGAGCACAAATTGCAGCTGGATAGTGATGCAGACGCCGAGGGTATTGCAGCACTTGTGGGCAAGTACACCGAAGAAACGGGACATATTCGCGAGGGCATTGCGCGCACCATGAACAGGGTGCACGGTTCTTATGCGGCAGGCATTATTTCAGAGTCTGCTCTCTATGCCTTTCGTGACCCGCTGGGAATATGCCCCCTCTGCCTGGGGGAACTGCGTGATGACAGCGACACCGTGCGTGGCTGGGTTATTGCGAGTGAGACCTGCGGTCTTGACATTGTGGGTGCGCGCTATCTGCGCGATATCGAACCAGGCGAGGTCGTCAAAATCAGCGAAAAAGGTGTCGAGACTTTGATGGCGCGTCCTGCTCCTAAACCGGCACTCTGTGTATTCGAATACGTTTACTTTGCGCGTCCTGACAGCGAGATGGCAGGACTTTCGATGTATGAGGCAAGGCACCGCCTTGGGGTCGAGCTTGCCGCAGAAGCACCAGCAGATGCCGACTGTGTTATGGGTGTGCCCGACAGTGGTATTCCTGGTGCGGTTGGCTTTGCCAAGGCAAGTGGTATTCCCTATGGTGAGGGACTGACCAAAAACCGCTACGTGGGTCGTACTTTTATTGAACCCACGCACAGTCTGCGCCAACGGGGAATCAGGCTAAAGCTCAACCCCATGAAACATGCGGTGCGCGACAAACGATTGGTCATTGTTGACGACTCGATTGTGCGCGGCAACACCAGCAAGCAGCTGGTAGCGATGCTGCGCGAGGCGGGTGCACGCGAAGTACATTTGCGTCTGACCTCGCCACCTGTCATGTCACCCTGCTATTACGGGATTGACATGTCAAGTAGCGACCAGTTGATTGCAGCTCGTCTGACCTGTGACGAGATTTGTGACTACATAGGTGCTGATTCGCTGGCGTATCTGTCGCTGGAGGGATTGGTGCGGGCAACGGGCATGTCAGCTGATACCCTGTGTATGGCGTGCTTTGACGGCAACTACCCCATTGGGCTGGGCTTTTGTACGGTGGCAAGCCAATGACAGACAGCACAAAAGGACAGAGGGGCGGCATGAACAGCGATTCAACAACAAAAATGACCTACGCCCAGGCTGGTGTTGACACCGCCGAGGCAGCGCGCGCCGTTGATGCCATTCGCGCAAGCGTCCAAAGCACCTATCGAAGCGAAGTCATTGGTGACATCGGTGGCTTTGGTGGTCTGTTTTCTGTAGCAGCACTAAAAGACATGGACGACCCTCTGCTGGTGTCAGGAACAGATGGAGTCGGTACAAAAATCGAAATAGCAGGCCAGATGGGCATTTTTGACACGCTGGGCATTGACTTGGTTGCCATGTGTGTCAATGACGTGCTGGTCACCGGCGCCGAGCCTCTGTTTTTCCTCGACTACATTGCTGCGGGAAAGATTGAACGCCAGCGTATGGCACAGCTGGTTGCTGGCATCGCCGAGGGCTGCCGGCAGGCAGGGTGTGCGCTTATTGGTGGTGAAATGGCAGAACATCCCGGCGTGATGGCGCCAGACGCGCTGGACATGTCGGGCTTTTGCGTAGCGGCAGTTGATCGTCCCCAGATGATTGACGGCTCGACAATCGCTGCTGGTGACCTGATTTTTGGTCTGCCCTCAAGTGGTCTGCACTCAAACGGCTTTTCGCTGGTGCGACGGGTGGTCGCAGATCTTGATCTAGCGGCGGAGTTTGACCACTGCAGCACCACTGACGACGCACAGACAGCAGAGCAGCCGCCCAGACAAAGCTTGGGTCAAGCACTGCTTACTCCCACACGCATTTACGTCAAGCTGATTCTTGACCTGCTGCGTAGTAATGTGCCCCTTAAAGGCATGGCGCATATTACCGGTGGTGGTATCACTGAAAATCTCGACCGCATTTTGCCTGCAGGAACTGATGCAGTCGTGCAGCTGGACAGCTGGCAGATACCGCCCATCATTCGCTTTATCTGCGAGCAGGCTCAGCTGGACAGGACATCCGCACTCCGCACCTTTAACTGTGGCATTGGCTTTGCCCTTGTGATTGCCGCAGATGACGCGCCGCAGCTGCAAGAAGCGCTGGACAGCCGCGGCGAGCCTTATTTTCAGATTGGCAGCATCGAAAAAGGGCAGGACAAGGAAGGGCGGGGTCGTGTCAGATATCAGTCCTAAGATTCGTCTGGGTGTGTTGCTTTCGGGCAGTGGCAGTAATCTGCAGGCCATTGTGGATGCGACTTTTGCGGGTACCCTTGACGCAGAAGTTGCTGTTGTTATTGCGAACAAGCCTGATGCCTATGGCCTGCAGCGTGCTGCAGCTGCTGGCATTACAGCAGTCGGACTTGACGCAGCCAACTATCCCGATGCCGCTGCTTTTGACCGCGCGCTGCTGTATGAACTGCATAAACACCAGGTCGACTGGGTGGTCATGGCAGGCTACATGCGCCTGCTGGGTAGCAGCATTCTGGATGCCTTTCCCCATCGCGTGT
>WREJ01000133.1 GCA_009779395.1 Coriobacteriia bacterium | reverse complement strand
TTATCAGTGATGTCAATTTTAGATCCAGCAACACCATCCACTACTAGCTGCAAGAAAATTGCTCTGACAAAAAGACCACCCATTGGCGAGGATATGTTTTCTACCTGGAAGGTAATTTGGTAGATTGTTGGGTCAAATATCATGGTTTCTGTATCAGTGTTGGTGAAGGTGTCATCTGCTTCGCTGATGCGATAGACATACAGTCCTGCAAAGGGGAAAGGCAGATCATTTCCTAACAAGAAGTCAGACCAACGTGTGATGGTTGTTGTATCACCATCTACGGTACCTGTATCTGTACTGCTGAAAGCAACAGGGTTTACGCTTAAATCTGGCATATCTGCCATTTCTGGTGCAGTGGTATCTCCGTTGTAGCTATAAGCTGTGATGTCAAAGATGAAGTTTGTATCAGGCACAACAGTACCTTCTGGCATCAGCAGGTTTTTGGTGATTGCCAGATCTAGATCTCTTACTTCTGTAACAAAATGATGAACATAGGGCTCTGTCATGGTAAAACGGCCCATTTCTACGATAAATCCTAGTAGTGTTACTTCATATCCAGTGGCATATTCTAAGGGATCTGCAAAAGGAATCGTCAGTACCGTGTCATTGTCCGTCCATGTTGCCGTTGCCAGGTTAAGTTCGGTGCCGTTTAAGGTGACTGTTCCGAGGTTTGCTAAGTGCATTCTTTGGTCAAAGGTGATAACCAGTTCTGTTGTCGTGATTGCAACATCCCTACCCTGTGGTGTGATGTTTTCTATTGTGGGTGGTCCCCATATAAAGGTAGGAACAATGCGATACTGGTTGTCATTAATGCCTAATTGACCATCAATATTATTGCCCCACCCCCACAAACTGCTATTTGTTCTAGTGGCGAGGACATGAATACCACCACTCGCAGTAGCTGCTGACACCCAGTTAGTATCAGTACCTACTTGCGCAGGTGCTAGTTGTTGCATGCCCAATTCTAAACCCAGTCCCAACTCGCCTGCGTGGTTTTCTCCCCATGCCCAGAGGGTGCCATCCTGCCTGATAGCGTGGGAGTGATTACCTCCTGCAGAAACGTGCGCCCAGTTAGTCGCTGTACCTAATTGTGTCGGTATTGTTAGGTGGTCGCCGCCCCAACCAGTTGCCAAGCCTGGCATGCCTAGTTGGCCACCGAAATTCCATCCCCATATCCAAAGCGTACCGTCTGACCTGATGGCCATGCTGTGAGTGCCTCCTGCAGATATTGCTGCCCAGTTAGTGGCAGTTCCTACTTGTGCCGGTGTTTCTTGACGTTCTGCAAAAGAAATACCCAGTCCTGTTGCGGTGCCGCCTCCCCATGCCCAGAGCGTTCCGTCTGTTTTAAGGGCAATGGAGTGTTCATTTCCTGCAGATACTACTGCCCAGTCAGTGTCAGTTCCTACTTGTGCCGGTGTTAGTTGGTTGCTACCTGTAAAAGCTGGTAAGCCCGTTATGCCTGTTTGGCCGGCACCATTTAATCCCCATGCCCACAGTGTACCGTCTGTTTGAATGCCCACAGAGTGCCAGGCTCCTGTAGCCACTTGTGCCCAGTTAGTGGCAGTTCCTACTTGTGTCGGTGTATGTTGGTAGCTGCCGGAACCAATTGGCATGCCAGTAATGCCCAATTGACCATTCGAGTTTTCTCCCCATGCCCACAGTGTACCGTCTGTTCGGATGCCAAGAGAGTACCAACCGTTTGCAGACACAGCTTTCCAATTTGTCGCCGTACCCACTTGTGCAGGTACTAATTGTCTGAGAACCGTATAACCCAGTCCGGTTTGGCCTGCATAGTTTTGTCCCCATGCCCAGAGAGTACCATCTGACTTGACAGCAAGGGAGTGATTAGGTCCTGCAGAAAAGGTCGTTGGTTCTGGTCGAAAGCCAGAATTTGAAAGGGAAGAAATGCCACTGGTGGTTAGCGCTGGTGTTTCATTTGCTACGAAGGCATCATCTGCTGGTGATAACATATTCTGAACCTGCGTGATGACTGGACTCAGAACAGACTGAACCGCCGAGGAATTCGCTACTGCCAAAAAGGGTACTGCCAGAAGAAAAATTACTGCAATTAGCAGCGCTAGCCGAGGTTTCCCTGAGGGCTCAGCTGCGCGGGTGCGGAATTCGGGCATTTTGGCGGTCATGGCAGTCCTCGCTTCGTCTTGAGGTTATATATCATCTGCATAGTACAGTCATTGCAGTTATTTCATGCACAAAAACACCATGCTACTGGTGTAGCTAAAATTTTAGCATTGGTGGACGCACTCCCACGAAATGTTCATTTTTGCAGCACTCTTTGTATTAATTGGCTGCTTTGCTGAGCAATTCATGGGCGTGTTGTACTGCTGTTTCGCTGGTCGAGCCTGATAGCATTCGTGCGATTTCACCGACGCGCTCTGCCTGCCCAAGGGTAGCAACCAGCGTTTTTACTGTGCTGCCACTGCTTTCTTTGCTTACCTTAAACTGCTGGTCGGCGTAGGCTGCTACCTGTGCCAGATGAGTGACGACGATGACCTGATGGGTTTGTGCGAGTTTTTTCAGTTTTGCGCCAATAGCGAGGCCTGCAGCACCACCAATGCCAGCGTCGATTTCGTCAAAAACAAGAATAGCGATGTCGTCTGCTGCCCCCAGCACCGATTTCAGTGCCAGCATAACGCGTGAGATTTCACCACCCGAGGCAATCTTTGCCAGAGGACGTGCTGGTATTGCAGCCGTTGGCGCGTAGAGGATTTCTGCGCGCTCGCTGCCCTGTTCTGTCCACTGCTCGAAGGGCAGTTCTTTAAAGGCAATGTCAAAGCGTACCTTACCCAGCTCAAGGTCACGCGCAGCCTCGGCAAGACCTACAATGAAGTCTTTTGCTGAGCTGCGTCTGGCAGCTGACAGCTGCTGTGCTGCTTTTTCTAGTTGCGTGCGTGCTTCTGCTTCTGCAGCATGTGCTTCGTGCAGATGGATTTCGCTGTTCTCGCTGACATCAGCAAGCGCCAGCAGCTGCTCGCGGCGCGCCAGTACAGCATCCAGCGTAGGTCCGTAGCGCTTTGTCAGACCCTCCAGTGCCGTCAGACGCTCGAAGGCTGCCTGCAGCGCACGCGGGTCGTGTTCTATTGCTGCTGCGTAGTCACTCATCAGATCAGCAGTGCCTTCCAGCTGCCCGCGCGCCTCGCTTGCAACGTAGC
>WREJ01000132.1 GCA_009779395.1 Coriobacteriia bacterium | reverse complement strand
CGTAGAACTGCGGTAGCGGAAAGGGTGCGTTTGCGTGAATGTAGAACTCGTCAGCCAGATACACCCAGGTCATACCACGTTGCTCGTGCTGAGCAAACTGGTGCTTTTGAACCTGCTCGATGACTGCCTTTGACCACGCTTCACGCTGCTCGCCTGCACACGATGCCGCATTCAACAGCTGCTTTAAACAGTCAGGAGCATAATCGGTAAAGGCTAGCGGCACAATACCAACGCTGCGAATGTGGTCTCTGCGCTGCGGGTCGCCCAAATACTGCAAGGTCTGCTCGAGTGCCGCGCCGTCATTAACCCCTGGCAATAGCACAATCTGAATATGAAAGTCGATGCCTGCAGCTATCAGCTGATCAAGGTTTTTAAGCCCGCGCGCCTGATTTTTGCCCAAAAGTTGCTCGCGCAAAGCCTCGTCAGAAGCATGAAAAGACACCCGCAGCGGAGAAACCCGTTGTGCCACAATCCGCTGCTTATCAGCAGACGTCAGATTAGTCAGGGTAATAAAGTTTCCCAGAAAAAAGGACAGACGCCAGTCGTCATCACGTAAGTTTAGGCTGGGACGCACCCCTGGCGGCAGCTGGCGCATAAAGCAAAAGCTGCAGTTATTGTCACAGGTATGAATGCCGTCATAAATCAGACCATCGAAGGCAATGCCCCAGCAGGTAGCAGCAGCGTTCTCTGCGTGCAGATCGCGCCTTAGCTGGACTGTTCTGACAGCAGCATCACTGCTGACGACCTCAAGGCTCAGGTCACAGCCATCGCTTTCCCACAGCCAGGCAATATAGTCAGTTAGTAGCACGCCGTTTACGGTCTGGACATGCTCTCCCACCTTGATGCCAGCGGCTGCCGCGGGTGAGCCTGCCGTAATGCGCGCTACCTCTGCCCCTTTGAAGTCTGCCTGTTTCATCCGGCGTCCCCCATCGCCTGGACGGTCGCAACAGTACTTTGCAGTTGCTCTTCAGGCGTCGAGGCACCCGCGCTGATTCCTACCTTTGTCGCGCCCTCGAACCACGCGGCCTGCAGCTCTGCGCTGGTTTCAATATGGTAGCTGCGCGGACAAGCCGCCTTGCTGATTTCAAACAACCGCCGCGTATTGCCGCTGTTGTGCCCGCCAACCACAATCATCACATCAACCTGATGCGCCAGCTCTTCGGCGGCCTGTTGCCGGCGCGTAGTCGCACTGCAAATGGTATTAACAACGCGCAGTTCAGCGACCTGGTCGCGGAGTGCGTCCACGACTTCAGCAAGTGCCTCTGCTGTCTGCGTTGTCTGAATGACAACACCAACGCGCCTTTTTTTCAGCTGCGCTTTCGGCGGCAGGTCAGCGGCACCGGTCACCACGTAAGAGCTTTCGCCCGCACGCGCGCGAATCCCAAAGACCTCGGGATGGTCAGGCTCACCGACAATCAGAACGGTGAAACCGTCCTGCGCCAGCTTTTCTGCTGCTTCTTGTACGCGTGCAACGTGGGGACAGGTTGCGTCAACCACCTGCGCGCCACGCGCCTGTGCTTGCTCGATTACACTAGGAGCAACTCCATGACTGCGAATAATGAGGGTACTTGTGCCCGCTGCAGCTGCCGGTGGCAGATCATCGAGACTTGCAATGACCTCAATGCCAATCAGACGCAGGGTATCAACCGCCTGCGGGTTATGGATAAGCTCGCCCAAGCTAACAACGGGGGCACCCCGTGCCTCGCGCGCAGCCTCGCGTGCTAGCTTCAGCGCGCGTTCGACTCCGTAACAGGTGCCTGCTGGTCGGGCAAGGTAGATCTGCATTAGTGCTCACTGCTTTCTGTGTGCTTAGCTGCGCGTTTGAACGTGCGCGTACGGACAGCATTTTCTGCCTGTGCCTGTGTGCGAGCCTCTGCGATACCGTCCATAATAAGCTGCGTCAAAGCAGCAACACGCTCTTTCTTTGAATAGTCGTCTTTTGGTACAACAAGATCAGGAGCCAGCGGTGTTCCAAAATGAATGGTCACCGGCGGAAAGCGCATCAGACGCACGCCGACAGGACGAATGTTTTCGGTTCCGGCAAATGCCATGGGCACGACCGTTACCTTGTTTCTGATGGCAAGCCAGGCAGCACCACCCGATGCCTCGCCCAGTTTTTGGACATGCTCTGCCCCCTCGGCTGTCTGCTGGTCTTTGCTGCTGCCTCCCCGTGTGCGTGTTCCTTCGGGAAAAACGGCCATCCAGTCGCCCGCACCAAGGGCACGCGAGGCAAGGGTCAGCGTTTCACGGTCAGCCGATTTACGCGCAAGCGGAAAGACGCCAACCGAGTCTAAAATCCATCCCAGCAGGCGAAAACGGTAGAGCTCGCGCTTTGCGAACAGGCGCAGAGGCATCTTGAAGCGCCGTGTTAGGGCAAACAGCAGAACACCGTCGTAGTAGCTGACGTGGTTGGGACTAATAAGGCAGGGGCCAGGCGGCAGGTTTTCTGCACCGCTGACGCGCACGCGGAAAAGTGGCAGTATCGCACCACTCGCAAGCAGCAACAACAGACGGCGCAGCACCCATTTTGGCTGTCCTGGCTTGCCCGCGTCTGTCAGATTGTGCGCACGAAACAATGCGTGGTGGGGCTCTTTTGCTGTTTTTTGTGCTGTGGTATCAGTCATGAGCTTGTTCTAGTCTTTCTTTTGCAAGGTCAACGATTCTCTGTATTACTTCGCCTTCTGACATGTGGGTCGTGTCAAGATTAATGGCGTCCTCGGCGCGCAGCAGCGGAGCCACAGCACGATTACTGTCATAGTCATCGCGCGCAATCAACGATTGCCGTATTTCCTCAAAGTCGCTCGGCAGACCACGCTGCTTATTTTGTTTCGCACGGCGGCGCGCACGCTCCCCCACCTCTGCCGTCAGAAAAATCTTAAGCTCTGCGTCAGGAAAGACCACCGAACCAATGTCGCGCCCCTCGACTACATAGTCACCCTCGCTGCCCAACTTACGCTGCTTGTACAGCATGTCCTCGCGCAAGCCCGGACATGCCGAGACAGGACTAACCGCCCTATCAATCTGGGGAGTGCGGATCTTTTCTGTAACATCTTCGTCGTCGAAAAATATACGTGAGGGCAGGGCTTCACCCGATTGATAAGCAAAACGAATCGAACAGTTAACACTGAGAGCACTCAGCCCCTCGCTGTCATGAAGGTCAATGCCACGCGTGATG
>WREJ01000131.1 GCA_009779395.1 Coriobacteriia bacterium | reverse complement strand
CGCTTATTCTTAAAGGCATCTAAAATTGCATGAATCAGTTTCATTTCTTCCCCATATCGTAGGTCCCCAACAACGGCTACTCTTGCGCATAAACGCCGCGCATCACACTACAAACGCCTGTGTCGGTACAAAGCAAAACGCCTCTGTCCAAAACATATTGTAGACAAGTTTACTAGACATTGTGGAGCGGAACAACATATTTTCATCACATTTTTTTGCCGGTGGCATAAAGAAAGAGCTCATTTTTCACAATTCTCTTCCTTTTCTCGAGATTTTGGGGCTGTTTTAGCACGCGGATGCGCGTAAAGGTACTCTTCGCGCAGGTGCTCTTTACTGAGATGTGTGTAACGCTGCGTCGTTGACAAATCACTGTGACCCAACATTTCTTGCAAAGCCCGCAGGTCTGCTCCCCCGTCTAACATATGCGTTGCAAAGGTGTGGCGCAAAGTATGAGGATGCAAACCCTCGATACCCGCACGCTGGCCAGCGTCACGTACCGCCGCATGGACCGCCTGACGATACAGGGGCCGCCCCTTCACCGTCAGAAAAACAGCATCACTTATCGCCTGATAGCTGCCACCCTTATAAGACAGCCCCCGCGTAAGCAGCGGAGTGCGTCCAGTGCTCAAATAACTTTCCAGCCACTGACAGGCAACGCTGCCCAAAGGAACAATGCGTTCTTTTTTGCCCTTGCCCATGACACGCACCACCCGCTGGTCAAAACTCAGCTGGTCAATACGCAAACTGCAAAGTTCACTGACGCGCAGACCACTTGAGTACAGTAGCTCGATCATCGCGCGGTCACGCAGCGCAAGCAGCGGCCGGTCGCATGTATCAGGGTCAAGTGCGGCAAACAGTGCTTCTATCTGCGCAATACTTAGGTAGTCGGGCAAACGCTGCTCTAATTTTGCCCGAGGCAGACCAGCTGTGGGACTACTGGCAGCAAGACCCTCGCGCGCCAGATACTTGTAAAAGCTATTTACGGCAGACAGCCGCCGCTCGACAGATCCTGTGGACAGCTCACTATGCAAGCGAAGCACATAATCAGCAAGGTCGCTGCGACCGACTTCGACAAGACTGCCACAGCTTGCATGAAGAGGCGGATGAGCAGAGCTACGACCAGAACAACAGCGATAAAGCCAGCTCAGATAGTCAGCAATATCGCTTCTGTAGGCATCAAGCGTGTTCGCAGAGACCCCCTGCTCAACATTTAAGTAGGCAAGAAAGTCATCCAAATAGTGGCGGTAGCAGTCTGGCACAGCTGTATCACGCAGCTGGTCGTCTGCACCTGTGGACATACTCCGCTAACCAATTACTTCCTCGAGCGGCGTGTAGTCAAAGCCGTGTTCGCTTGCCACACATTCATAGACCACCTTGCCCTCGATGATGTTGGCACCACGTGCCAATGCCGGATCGTCGCGCAGGGCTTGCTTCCAGCCTTTTTTCGCAAGAGCCAGTCCATAGCGCAAAGTCGCATTGCTCAGGGCACGCGTCGAGGTATTGGGCACAGCACCCGGCATGTTGGCAACACCGTAGTGCAGTATGTCATCAACGTAAAAAATAGGCTCGGCGTGGGTCGTTGGCTTTGAGGTCTCGATGCAGCCACCCTGGTCAATAGCAACGTCAACAACCACAGAACCTGGCTTCATGACAGACAACATGTCACGTTTGACCAAAAGCGGTGCCTTGGCACCGGGCAGGTAAATGCCGCCAATCACCAAGTCTGCATGTGGCAAAATCTCGAGCAGATTGCCCCGCGAAGAATGCAGCGTCGTCACCTTGTTTTCCCAGACATCTTGCAGGTAGCGCATGCGGTTGAGGTTGATGTCCATTACCGTAACATGTGCGCCCATACCCTTGGCGACGTAAGCGGCGTTGGTTCCTACAACTCCCCCGCCCAAGACAATAACGTTTGCCGGAGAGACCCCGGGAACTCCACCCATCAGCACGCCACGACCGCCGCGCGGCTTTTCTAAAAAGTGTGCGCCCACCTGCGTTGCCATGCGACCAGCAACTTCGCTCATCGGGGCAAGCAGCGGCAGCGAACCATCGGGCAATTCAACCGTTTCATAAGCAATGCAGACTGCCTTTGACTTGATAAGCCCCTCTGTTTGCGGCAGGTCAGGTGCCAAATGCAGGTAAGCGTAGAGAATTTGCCCCTCGCGCAGCATCGCTATCTCTTCTGCTTGTGGTTCTTTTACCTTGACAATCATGTCAGCACGACTGTACACCTCGGCTGCTGTTGCAACAATTTCACAGCCCTTGCTTTGGTACTGCTCGTCAGGGAAAGATGATCCCAGTCCCGCGCCGCGCTGAATAATAACGGTATGTCCGTGGGCAACATAGTCTGCTGCCGCCCCCGGAGTCAGTCCAATACGGTACTCGTTATTTTTGATTTCTGCAGGCACACCAATAATCATGCGTTCCTTCTTTCTTCGGGCTTTGTCATTGCTTCAGCGCAAGGGTTGGCACAACTTTTTCCCACACAAACATGGTCGCTCTCCCCCACTGCACTCTCCACTGCAGTACTGGCGGCAGCAGCCGACGCCTGCGCGTCTTCTGCCTGTGCTTGCATAGTGGCTACTGCCATCATCGCTGCAACGGCTCCCGCAGCTGCTGCAGCCTCGAAAAACAGCGGGTCAGCGGCATAGTCGCGTCCCATGGTCGTCACTGATACTCCTCGCAGGGCATCGGCGTCAAAAATGCTCTCTTCCAGCTGAAATGCCTGGTGCCCAACTACATTAGGAAGGACGTCCAATTGCTCATCAACACAAGCGCGCAGGGGGCAATCTGCTGTCAGATAGGGAACGGCGATAGTTGCCGGTGCCAGTGCCACCCTTGACAGAGCCGTCAGCGAATGGTGGCTGATACCCTGGTGGCGTTCGCGCGTGTCAGCCTGCGACATGCGCAGACAGACCACGGGCAGACCACCGAGGCTCGCAACTGCGTTAATCGCCTCACCCTGGGCAACGCCACCATGCCCAAAGGGAGTACCTGTACCCGCAAGACCGGGACCGATGCCTGCAATCACGACATCGCAGCCACCAATATGAACAGCCGCCAAAAGCCCCGAATACAGATTAATGGCCTCGATGTCGCCACCAAAAGCCTGCCCCGTCGAGACCGTCACATCAATCAGCTGTGCTGCAACAGCATCTGCCAAAACCTGTGACAGCGGCAGAGCAAGTG
>WREJ01000130.1 GCA_009779395.1 Coriobacteriia bacterium | reverse complement strand
TGTTCTGCCATTTGCGTTGCTTCCCCATGCCCAGAGCGTGCCATCTGATCTGACGGCAAGGGAATGAAACTGTCCTGCAGACACTGCTGTCCAGTCAGTAGCAGTACCGACTTGTGCGGGCACCAATTGAGTGCTGTATGTTGGAATCCCGAGTCCTGTTTTGCCACTTCCGTTAAATCCCCATGACCAGAGCGTACCATCTGATTTGATAACAAGGGAGTGATTCCACCCTGCAGAAATAGTTTGTGCTTCTGGTCGAATGCCTGACGAACTGAAGGGTGAAAAGCCACTTGTAGCTGCAGCTGGTGCCTGATTGGCTACAAAGCCGTCATCTGCCAGTGTTGCCGGTGACTGAAAAGCAGCCTGTACTGGCTGAAAAGCCAACTGCAGGGCAGTAGAGTTAGCGACAGCAAAAAGGGGCAGCGCTAGCAGAAAAATCGCTACCAGCAGAAGTGCAGCCTTAGACCTTTTAGAGTGCCCTCTGCTGGGGGATTTTGACGTTCTGGCGATCATGGTCGTCCTCACTTATCAAAAATTATATTTCACGCGCAAAGATGCCGTTCTTTACACGAGTTAAACATTGTAACATGCTGGTCGCATTTTTCGAAATGTTCATGATTCGCTGCAATTGCTCATTTATTCTTGTCATCAACACCCATCAGAGTGCATCCAGGTGGTCAGAGTCAAGGAGGCTTGAAAAATCAAAAATGCTAAGCGTAGTCAGCTACTCGTGTATTTTTGATTTTTCAAACGACACCGAGTCTGGCCGCCTGGTGCGCTCTGACAGGGTAGCTGTGACTTTTTCTAGTGCAATCTCTCTCTTTTCACCCGTGCTGCGCTCTTTCAACTCGACCGTTCCTGCCTTGAGACCACGCTCGCCTATCACAACTTGATAGGGCCAGCCAACCAAATCTGCGTCAGCAAACTTGGTGCCAGGACGCTCGTTGCGGTCATCAATAGCAACTTCGATGCCAGCTGCTATTAGCTGTGTGCTGGTGTTTTGGACAGCCTCTGCCACCTGATCGCTGTCCCCCAAAGCAATGATGACGACCTGATAGGGTGCAATCGCAAGCGGCCATTTGATGCCCTGTTCGTCGTGATTTTGTTCGATGGCAGCAGCCAGGCTGCGCGTGATGCCCCAGCCGTAGCAACCCATCAGCGGCGGATGTTCGCTGCCATCTGCATCTGCATAGCTGGCACCCATGGTCTGTGAATACTGAGGGCCGACCTGAAAGACCTGACCGACCTCGATACCACGTGCACGCTGCAGCTTTTTGCCACAGAGGGGGCATATTTCGCGTGCTGTACCCTCATCTGACAAGGTATCGATGTCAGCGGCGTAAGCACAGTCGCAGTAGACGATGTCGCTTTCACCCACATCAGCAATAGCGTGAAACTCTGCCGTGACTTTACCACCAATCTGACCGCTGTCTGCACGGACGCGCCGCCAGGTCAGGCCCATGCGATCACAAATACGCCCGTAGGCAACTGCTTGCTTTTCATAGTAGTCGTCCAGGTCATCTGCACAGGCGTGAAAGGAATAGCAGTCTTTCATCAAAAACTCGCGCCCGCGCAGCAGCCCAAAACGAGGACGGATCTCGTCACGATACTTGGTGTTCATCTGATACAGCGCAAAAGGCAACTGCTTGTACGACTTGATGTCAGCAGCAATCAAGGCACTAATAATCTCTTCGTGAGTCGGTCCAAGACAAAAACCGCGATCATGGCGGTCATGCAGACGCATCAATTCAGGACCGTAGTCGTCCCAGCGACCCGACTGACGCCACATTTCTTCTGGCTGCATAATAGGCAGGCGCATTTCTTGCGCGCCCAGTGCGTCCATTTCTTCGCGCACAATTTGTTCGATTTTTTGCACGACACGCCAGCCCAAAGGCAGCAAAGAATAGATACCCGACGCCGTTTGCCGCATAAAACCGGCACGCAGCAGCAACTGATGACTGACGATTTCAGCGTCTGCCGGTGTCTCTTTCAGTGTTGGCATGTAGTAGTCGCTTAGACGTATGGGGTTCGCACCTGTCGTGACCTTCATGTCCCCTATCCTTTCCCTGCTTTTTTCCTGCGGTGAGTTCTGGTCAAACTCACTCGTTTAGCCTCGTCTTGCTTAAGCCAGTTCTTGGGCAACAACAGCCGCGAGGCTTGTCGCAACAGCTTCTGCCTGGTCTTCATCTGCAGCCTCGACCATGACGCGCACCAGTTTTTCTGTGCCACTGGGACGAATCAGCACGCGCCCGCTGTCACCCAGCTGGGTACAGGCATCGCTTATCGCTGCCTGCAGCGCCTGGCTGCTGGCGATGTCTTTGCTGGCAACCGGCACGTTGTGCAGCACCTGCGGATAGTGCTTCATCACGCCTGCCAAATCTGACAGAGATTTACCACTCTGAACAAGAATATGTGCCAACATCAGGGCTGACAGCAGACCGTCTCCGCTGCTGTTGTGTTGCAGAAAAATCAGATGCCCCGACTGTTCGCCGCCTAAAATCGCACCCGTCTCGTACATGCGCTGCAGCACGTGACGATCCCCCACGTCAGTTATCTCGACAGCAATGTCTCTGTCTTGCAATGCACGCGCAAAGCCCAGATTTGCCATCACCGTTGACACCACGGGGAGTCCGTCCATCTCTCCTTTGTCTTTCAGGTACTGCGCACAAATCGCCATCAGCTGATCACCATCGATGACAGCACCGTTTTGGTCAACAGCAAGCATACGGTCGGCGTCACCGTCATGGGCAATGCCCAAATCAAAGTCACCTGATTGGACAGCCTCTGCCACGACCTTTAGGTTTGTCGACCCACAGGCAACGTTGATGTCGTCTCCGCTGTAATCGTCGTTAATGACGCTGATTGTAGCCCCCAGGGCCTCAAAGGCAGCGGGGGTCGTTTTGCAGGCGGCACCGTGACCACAGTCGATGGCAACACGCAGACCCTGCAGACCATGATAAGGAAAGATTGCCGTCAGCTTTGCCACGTATTCTGCAGCGGCACCAGGAAAGGTCTCGACGCGCCCCAGTTGCGTACCTGTTGGTCGATCAGTTCGCGCGCCTGGCAACAACACTTCGTCGCTTTGCAGCAGGGCTTCAATCTGTTCTTGCTGCGCGTCATCAAGTTTTTTGCCCGTGCCCCAAAAGACCTTCATGCCGTTGTATTCTGGTGGGTTATGACTTGCCGAGATGACCACACCTGCGTCAAAACACTGTCCTGCAAGCAAGAGCGATATCGCGGGAGTCGGGACCACACCTGCTAGCACAGCATCAGCACCAGCACTGGTGATGCCAGCAGCTAGGGCACCCTCGAGCATTTTGCCGCTGCGACGTGTGTCACGTCCAATCAGCACGCGGGGACGTCTGCAGCTGGGGTCAGTTGTTGCTTCACCT
>WREJ01000129.1 GCA_009779395.1 Coriobacteriia bacterium | reverse complement strand
GATGCGTGGCTGGGGTGGGAGGAGTCGAACCCCCACATACGGCACCAGAAACCGCTGTCCTACCATTAGACGACACCCCAGTAGCCAAACGCAAAGTTTAATACTAGGGATTTGAACTGGTGCTGTCAAATTGCAAAAGCTCCCTGGAGGAGCTTTTGTTGTTTGTGGTACCCCGTAAGGGATTCTCGTGTATTTGCTACGCAAATCCACGGTGACCTCGCTTGCGCTCGGACGTGAATGCTCCTAAGGTCGCATTCACCCCTCTCGGGTTCGAATCCCTTACGGTTGTAAACAATTGGCAAAGCCCTCGAAAGAGGGCTTTTGTGTTTTGGTACCCCGTAAGGGATTCGAACCCTCGATCTCCGCCTTGAGAGGGCGGCGTCCTGAACCGCTAGACTAACGGGGCATGGAGTTCTTACTCTGCCAGCTAAAGATGCTGCCTTAAGGCCAAATCAGCATCAAAACAAGCAGTGTGATGACAAAAACGCTTGCGGCGATAATTGTTGCGCGGTTGAGGTTCTTTTCGATGATACCTGTGCCGACGGTTGACTGAATGCCGCTGAAGGCTTCTGACAGACCGGTTCCCTTGCCCGAGTGCATCAGCACCAAAATCACCAGAGCGATTCCAGAAATCGCCCAGATTGCAACTACTATAGCTAAGAGTGGACTCACGTTTGCTCCTCTACCTGAAGTGACATCATTTATTGCAGCTTTCTAGTGTACCATCAAAGCTAGGCACCAACCAGAGGTAATTTGCCCATCATGTTCAGTACTTCGGGCATAATGTTGGCAGCATCAAGCTGCCCAAGCCCTCCTTGCATGCAAGCACGCTCGGAGAACTGGCTGACCGCGTCAATGCGCACGCTGGGGTTACACAGCATAAGTGGCACCGGGTCTGCCGTATGTGCTTTCAGCTCGCAAGCAGTCGAGTGATCTGCTGTCATGACCAGCAAAGTGTCGTCTGGCAGATTACTAAAGAGTGCTGCAGCAGCGTCTGCGCGCTCGATGAAGGTCTTTTTACCCTCAAAGTTGCCGTCCTCGGCAAGTGAGTCAGCTGCCTTTACGTGAACAAAGACAAAGTCGTAGTTTTCTGTCATCTGCACAGCTGCTGCAAACTTT
The DNA here is from genome assembly GCA_009779395.1 of Coriobacteriia bacterium. Lineage (GTDB taxonomy): Bacteria > Actinomycetota > Coriobacteriia > WRKU01 > WQUG01 > WQVN01. Next base: position 2,278 of record WREJ01000129.1, on the reverse strand, counting down.
GCGGCGATGTCAGTGTCAGGTAGTGCGGTTGCCCCTGCGACCTCGATGATGTCCATCCCCAAAAAGGCACCGATGCCCTTGTACAGGCCGCCACCGGCAATACAGCAGGACTTTAGGTCATACTTTTCGTTAAAGGCGGGCATTGATGGATAGACTCCCGCGCCGCGCACAAGAAGGAAATTGGCAGGTAGCTGCCCTGCTGCGCTGCGTTGTTCATTTATAGCAAGACCACTCAGAGTTTCATGGGACGTGCGCATAAAAGTGTTCAGTACTTCGGCGGTAAATGCTGCTTCTTTGCTGTCGTCAAGGGGGCGGACTGCTGCCACCGGATGCCCCTCTGCGTGGGGGTCAGCATCAGAAATCGCCGCCGAGAGACCCTTGCCCTGCAAAACGACACCCGCGCGGTGCGCTGTTCCCGCGATGACACGACACCTTACGCCGTCAACGACCATGCCGTCAATTGCCGCAGCAAAAGGCGTGACGTCGCTTATGCGCCCCGCGCGTCGATCAATGATGTTTCCCTGCGCATCTACCGTGCCAAAATTGCCGCGCAAGGCAACGTCACCCGCCTGCATCGCAAGGCCTGACTTTCCCAAGCCAGCGACCTCGATAGGTCCGCGTCCCGTGTAATATTTTTCCAGCGGATAGCCAAAAATCGCCAGATGCGACACGTCACTTCCAGGACGGACTCCCCTGCCTAGCGGATGCATCAGACCACAGATAGAGCGCGCTGCCAAAGCATCCAAATTGGGTGTATGGGCGTACTCGAGCGGAGTTTGTCCATCAAAGGCGGGGATGGGACGGTCGCCTAATCCGTCAAAGATGACAAAAATCGTTTTTGTAATCAAAGCTGGTCTCTCTTCCTGCTGTTATTTTGCGGCAGCGGCGATGATGGGGTTAAAGTCACCTGCAGCAAGTGATGCTCCGCCAACCAGCGCGCCATCAATGTTATCCTCGGCAAAAAACAGTTCCGCGTTGCCAGCGTTTACCGATCCACCATAGAGGATGCGCATGTTTGCGGCAATCGTTTCAGATTGCAGTGCGTCAGCAACAACCTCACGAATATGAGCACAGACCTCTTCTGCCATGCGTGGAGTTGCTGTTTTACCCGTACCAATCGCCCAAATGGGCTCGTAGGCGATGACCAGTTTTCCGGCTGTCTGGACGCCCACTCCTGCCAAGCCTTCACGGATTTGTTCCTCGATAAAGGGCAGAGTCTGTTCTTCCTCACGTACTTCGAGGCTCTCGCCGCAGCACAAGATGGGTGCCAGACCGTGTTGCAGAGCAGCTTTTACTTTGCGGTTAATGTCCTGGTCAGACTCCCCAAAATACTCACGACGCTCGCTGTGACCTACAATCACGTAGTTCACGCGCGCTGCAAGCAGCATGGTCGGCGAAATCTCGCCCGTGTATGCTCCGCTGTCTTCCCAGTGCAGGTTCTGCGCTGCCACCTGCAGACTCATGCGGTCAAATTCGATGACGGTCGCGACACTATGAATCGCTGTGAAGGGCGGCGCAAGCACGATTTCAGGGTCGCTTACTCCCCTTCCCACAAATTTGTCGATATTTTGCGCCAACTGCACACCCTGCGGTGCCGTCAGGTTCATTTTCCAGTTGCCAACAACCAGCTTTGTGCGCGTCACCTTAGCCCCTCTCCCTCGCCGTATCTATCTGGCCGAGTTATTTATTGTCGAGTGCGTCCAGACCAGGCAAGAGTGCTCCCTCTACCAGACGCATCGATGCGCCGCCGCCCGTCGAGACAAAGGTCACCATGTCCTCGCAGTCGAACTTTTTCAGTGCGGCAACGCTGTCGCCGCCGCCAATGACCGAAACAGCACGATTGTTGCGGGCAACGGCACGCGCCACTTCGCGTGTTCCTGCCTCGAAGGGTGCAAATTCAAAGACACCCATCGGTCCATTCCAGTAAATGGTCTTTGCTCCGGCGATTTCTTGCTGAAACATCGCACTTGTTGCCGGTCCAATATCGAGACCCATCAGACCATCGGGGATTTCTTCGCGTCCCACAATAAAGGTCGTTGCTTCTTCGGCAATTTCAGCAGCAACTACCAGGTCAATGGGCAGCAGCAAGTTGCAGCCGCAACTCTTTGCCTTTTCAAGCATTTGACGTGCTTCGTCAATCCATTCACGCTCGACCAGTGAGTTGCCCACACCCAGACCCTTTGCCGCGATGAAAGTAAATGCCATACCGCCACCAATAAGCAGTTTGTCGCAGGTATCGAGCAGCTTGTTGATAATGCCAATCTTGTCAGACACCTTT
>WREJ01000128.1 GCA_009779395.1 Coriobacteriia bacterium | reverse complement strand
TTTATCTAAGCCTGGCTGCTATTCTTCAAAGTCAAGGTCAAAGGCTGTGTGCAGTGCGCGCACGGCACCCTCTGCCTGGTCTGCGGCGATGATGCAGCTGACGCGAATGGGGGACGTAGAAATCAGATCAATGTTGATGCCTTCGTCGGCAAGCGTCTTGAACATGCGCGCCGTAATGCCAGGATGGGTCTTCATGCCCGCGCCCACAATGGACACCTTTGCGATGTCTTTATCAATATTCCAAGTACGAGCACCAATGTCTTTCAGACAGACCTCAAGTGCCGAGCTAACAGCACTGATGTCGGCCTCGGGTGCCGTAAAACTGATGTCGGTCAAACCCGCATCAGAGACGTTTTGAATAATCATGTCAACGTTGACATTGTTCTGACCAAGGGTGTCAAAGACCGTTGCTGCAATGCCCGGTCTGTCGGGTACGCCGCGAATGGTGATCTTTGCCTCGCCCGTGTCATGCGTAACCGCAGAGACGACTGCGTCTTCCATGCTGGGATCCTCTCCTTTAACAATCGTGCCCATCTGGTCTGGCGGAGCAAAAGAACTGCGACAGTGAATCACGACATCGTAGTTACGCGCAAACTCAACGCTACGCATACTCAAGACACCAGCACCTGATGCCGCCATTTCAAGCATCTCTTCGTAGCTGATGTAGTCAATCTTGTGTGCCTTGGGCGCAATACGCGGGTCAGCAGAAAACACGCCCGTCACGTCACTGTAAATCTCGCAGGAATCAGCCTTGATACCAGCAGCCAAAGCAACAGCGGTCGTATCGCTGCCGCCACGCCCAAGCGTTGTGATTTGACCGTCAACGGTACGCCCCTGAAAGCCAGCGACAACGACAATTTTTTTCTGAGTGAGTGCGGCCAGAACACAGGCAGCATCAATACGAACAATCTTTGCCTTTGAATAGACGGCATCGGTGACAATGCCCACCTGCGAACCAGTGAAAGAAATTGCGTCATAACCCTGTGCCTGAATCGCCATAGCAAGTAAAGCAATGGTCACTTGCTCTCCGGTGGAAAGCAACATATCCAGCTCACGCTTTGAGGGACTGGGGCTGATTTGCTGTGCCTGTTCGATTAAATCGTCGGTGACTTTGCCCATGGCAGACACGACAGCAACAACATCGTCACCTGACTTCGCGCGCTCGATCAGCCGTGCAGCTACGCGATTCAGACGATCAATGTCTGCAACAGACGTTCCCCCGAATTTCATAACAACTCTTGCCATCGAATCTAGTATACGACAAGAATGCGTCTGCGGTTGCAGAATTTGGATGAAAATTTTTTATATTTATCCGTTTATCCGTGCTGTGCCGCTGCTGTGCCCTTGCTGTGATAAAGTAAGACCCTGTGTGCCGTCTGCGCCCCCATGGCTCAGGGGATAGAGCGTCTGCCTCCGGAGCAGAAGGCCGCTGGTTCGAATCCAGCTGGGGGCACCACAGATAGCACAACAAACAGGAAAGGAAGTTCCCCATGGCACCGCAAGAGACACAGCAAGACCTCACACCAAAAAAGCTGCAAAGTACCTATCTGAACAACCTCATGAACCGCCTAATTACCAGAAATCCTGGTGAGGAAGAGTTCCATCAGGCAGCACTTGAGGTTCTTGAGTCTCTTGAGGCAGTGATTGACCGGCACCCCGAGTTTGTCAACATGGGCATCATCGAAAGCCTGGTCGAGCCAGAACGTCTGATAAAGTTTCGTGTTCCCTGGATTTCTGACTGTGGCAGAGTCTTTGTCAATCGTGGCTACCGCGTACAGTTTAACGGTGCCATCGGTCCCTACAAGGGGGGCTTGCGCTTTCACCCCTCGGTTAACGAAAGTATCGTCAAGTTTTTGGGTTTCGAGCAAATTTTCAAGAACTCGCTGACGGGTTTGCCCCTCGGTGGCGGCAAGGGTGGTGCCGACTTTGACCCCAAAGGCAAGTCAGAGGCAGAAATCATGCGTTTTTGCCAGAGTTTTATGACAGAACTCTCGCGTCACATTGGCGAAGATACCGACATTCCTGCCGGTGACATCGGTGTTGGTGTGCGCGAAGTTGGCTATATGTTTGGTCAGTACAAGCGCCTGAACAACCGCTTTACCGGCGTGATTACCGGCAAGGGCCTTGATTACGGTGGCAGTTTGGTACGTACTCAGGCAACGGGCTACGGTGTCTGCTATTTTGTCGAGCAAATGCTTGCTGCTGGTGGCAGGTCACTGGCTGGCACAACAGTTGTGGTCTCTGGATCGGGCAATGTTGCCATTTATGCCGCGAAAAAGGCGCAAGAACTGGGTGCGACTGTTGTTGCACTGTCAGATTCGGGCGGCTACATTTACGACAAGGACGGCATCGACCTTGACCTGATTCGCCAGATTAAAGAAGTCCAGCGCGCCCGCATTAGCGACTATCTGAACCATCGCTCGTCGGCGACCTATACTGAAAACCCCCACGGCATCTGGACGATTCCTGCTGACATCGCCATACCCTGTGCAACTCAAAATGAACTGGATGCTGTAGCAGCGGCAGAGCTTGTCCAAAACGGCTGCATCTGCGTTGCAGAAGGGGCAAACATGCCCTGCACACCAAGCGCCATCAAGATTTTCCAAGAAAATGGCGTTCTTTTTGCTCCGGGCAAGGCGGCAAACGCCGGCGGTGTCGCAACTTCGGGTCTCGAAATGAGTCAGAACTCGCTGCGTTACAGCTGGGAATACGAAAAGGTCGACCGCAAGCTAAAGGTCATCATGCAAGACATCTATCAAAGCGCCAGTGCTGCGGCAAAAGAATACGACGCCGAGGGAGACCTGATACTGGGCGCAAACATTGCCGGCTTTATGAAGGTTGCAAATGCAATGCTAGCTCAAGGCGCCGTCTAACCAGGACGCACCAGGCGGCCAGACTCGGCGTCGTTTGAGAAATCAAAAATGCACGAGTAGCTGACTACGCTTAGCATTTTTGATTTCTCAAGCCTCCTTGACCTTGAACACAAGCGTAGTGAGCGAATGATGCGCAGCAATCATTCCGAACGAAGCGCAGTGAAGCCGCAGGCAACGTCTGGATGCACCCTAAACGCTGTAAATTAAGAGGGGGCGCGCCTTCCGGCGCGCCCCCTCTTGTGCGTTCAAACTGCCACCCCGTCACCCCAGACTCGATCTGGGGTCTCTGCACAAGGTGTGTGCTAGTGCGTCAGCACCGCAAGTTCCATCTCGCGTCTGCTACGTCTGGTAGCACTCACCATTACAATCAATCCCACAACTGCCATCAGCAGTAGTGCTGAGCCAAAGTTACCCACATCTAGTCCTGCCTCGATAACAGCTGAATGTGTGTTAGTAAAGGCTGCTATATTTGCAGCTTCTCCTAGTATTTGTACAGGTACGGTCAGAGCCGTGTTTGGGGTATCTG
>WREJ01000127.1 GCA_009779395.1 Coriobacteriia bacterium | reverse complement strand
GTTGCCATCGCAGGAATCACCGGTGCCGTTGGCCAAGAGATGCTCTTGGTCTTAAAGCAGCTGGATTTTCCTGCAAGCGAAGTTCGTGCGCTTGCCAGTGCGCGCAGTGCCGGAAAACGTATCCCCTATACGGGACCAGGCGCACCTGCAAGTGGTGAATTGGTCGTAGAAGAACTGACTGATGACAGCTTTGCCGATGTCGATATTGCGCTGTTTTCTGCGGGTGGTTCTATCAGCGAACGTTTTGCACCAGCAGTTGTCGCAAGTGGTGCTGTCATGATTGACAATACCAGTGCTTTTAGAATGCGCGACGATGTTCCCTTAGTTGTCCCCGAGGTCAACGCTGCTGATTTGCAGTGGCATCAGGGCATTATTGCAAATCCCAACTGTACTACCATTCAGATGGTTGTTGCTTTAAATCCCATTCACCAGCTGGCACCCATCAAGCGTGTTGTTGTCTCGACCTATCAGTCTTCAAGTGGTGCGGGTGCAGAGGGCATGCAAGAACTGTACGACCAGACGCGTGCTTATCTAAACGACGAAGAACTGGTAATCGAAGCATTTGCACACCAGATTGCCTTTAACTGCATTCCCCAGATTGACGTTTTTATGGACGATTTGACCACCAAAGAAGAGTGGAAGATGATCGTCGAGACCAAAAAAATCATGCATGCGCCTGAAATCGAGGTCGCGGCAACCTGCGTGCGTATTCCCATTTTAAGGTCGCACTCTGAATCAATAAACATCGAATTTGACACTGATCTTTTGGACGCGCAGGGACGCGACTATCCAACGCTCGAACAAGTGCGCCAGGCACTGCAGGTGGCACCTGGTGTGGTAGTCATTGACAATCCTGAAAAGCTAGAATATCCCATGCCCTATCCGGTTAGCGGCACCAACGAGACCTACGTTGGTCGTCTGCGCGTTGACAAAAGCGTCAAATCGGGTGTGGCGCTGTGGTGTGTGGCAGACCAATTGCGCAAGGGTGCGGCACTTAACGCCGTCCAAATTGCCCAGGCCTTGCTGCCATGACAGAGGACGACAGTAGTAAACGTACCCGTTTCATAGCCAGGACAGGGCTGATTGCTGCTGTTCATACCGTTGCCACCCTGCTGGTTTTGCAATTTGCGGGCATTTTTGGTTGGGGTCCCGTGCAGTTTCGCTTTAGCGAAGCATTGACGGTGCTGCCCCTCTTTTTCGCCGAGGCAGTACCAGGACTGGCACTGGGAACGCTGCTTGCTAATCTGATTAACACTGCTCTGACAGGATCAGGTGCGCTGGGGATGCTTGACGTGGTCTTTGGAACACTGGCGACCCTGCTGGGCGCCCTCTGGACCTACCGCCTGCGCAAGAAAAACATCATGCTTGCCCTGGCGGGGCCCGTGATTTTTAACGCGCTGATTGTTCCTGCCTATCTGCCCATTATCATGAGCGCGCTGGGTTACCTCGAGTTTTACAGCATTCCTGCGCTGGGCATTTTTGCCACTTCAGGCTTTATCTCGATGTATGTATTTGGCCTGGTCTCGGTGGGCTTTGGCCAGGCAGTTGTCGTCTACCTACTGGGACTGCCCCTTGCAAAGGCACTATCGCGTATAATTCATTCCGAGGAATACTCAAGGAGGTAGGGTCAAGTGGAATTACGTCCCGTGATTATAATACCCACGTTTTGGACGCGCTCGGAATCGTCGTCTCGTTCTGACAGAGTGGGCGAGCGAGACGGACGCCGGTCCAAAGCAGCGGGCACATCAGCGATTCAAAACCGCTTTGACGAGGCAAGTGCCAACGCGCCTTTTTCGCATCCCACAGCACTCGACAACCCCGAGCCTCCTCTCAAGCGCTGCCTGCAGTCGCTTGCTGATCTGCCAGACATCAACAAGGTTGTGCTGGTTGTGGCAACAACTGACCCAGCAATTGACGTGCGCGCCGACGAGCGGGTACGCGAAATCGCCAGCGACTTTCCGCAACTGGACATCCTTGTTTTTGGTACCTCAGAGACCAGTTCGCTCTTTCGCCGCTTAGAACAGCTGGAACTGGGTCAGCTTATCGAAGCACTGTCGATTAAAAGTTACGGAGCAACGCGTAACCTCGGTTGCCTGGTTGCCTCTATTTTGGGCTACGATTCGCTTATCTTTCTTGATGACGATGAACTGATTGACGACCCTGCTTTTATGCAGCAGGCGACCTTTGGTCTGGGACATCCCATTCACTCGGGTGGCTATTTGCTGGCAAAAAGTGGCATGATTACCGACATGACTGGTGACTTTTTTCAGATGGGAACAGGTCACCTCAAGCGAGGCGACGCTGCTGACGAAGCAAGCCTGGGCAAGCTGGCACCCAGTGTCAAGGGGCATTGGACTGACGTTTTATGGAACGACCAAGAATTGCTCAATCGTACCATTGCGCAGGCACTGAAACCGCCGCGTCTGCACCGCAGCACCATTGCTTTTGGGGGCTGTCTTGCTCTGCATCGTGAAATGTTTACTAAAATTGCCTTTGACCCCTGGATTATGCGCGGCGAAGATGTCGATTACGTCATCAACGCACGTCTGCACGGCGGCGATGTCTACATTGACGACCAATGGATTGTGCGCCATGATTCGCCAGCAACCGACCGCGGGCCGGCAGATCGCTTTCGCCAAAACATTTACCGCATGATTTACGAGCACCGAAAAATCGAGTTTGCAAAATCGCAGGTTGACCTAGCACAGGTAACGGCACATTCGCTGATGCCTTATCCTGGCAGCAGAATTACAGCATCGATTTCGGCGCAAGCATTTATCACGGGGCTGCTGCGTACGGTCTCGGGGCCAACGCGCAGCCAGTACTGGAGCGCTGCCTGGGACGCTCTGGGGCGGGCAAATACCTACGCGCGCAAAAACTGTGCCAACTACTTTGCGCTGCAGCGTGTCTGGCCACAAATCATCGAAAAGCTCGTTGATGACGTAGCCCTCCAATCACTGGTAAAGGGCGAGCGCAGCGTTGACTACGCTGCCATGACAACTACCTTTAAGGCTGTGTAGTGCTGCCTTACAAGCCCAGGTCTTAGAGGGGAGAGGACGTCCATGACTGCCATGGCTACTACCACTACTGCCGCCATAAGTAGCGAAGCAAATTTGCGCGCACTGGTTATTGATGACGAGCTACCGGCACGCAGCGAACTCGCCTTTCTGTTAGACGACATCAAGGGAATCAACGTTGTGGGCGAGGCGGGTAATGTGCGCGATGCGGTCGCGCTCATCAAAAAGACCCCTGCTGATGTGATTTTTCTTGACATTAACATGCCGGGCATCACGGGCATTCAGCTCGCCGAGGGTCTGCGCTCATCGCATCCCAGTCCGCCTGCGCTGGTTTTTGTAACGGCACACAGTCAGTACGCCGTCAAAGCATTCGAGGTCGATGCGACTGACTATCTGGTGAAACCTGTTGACATGGACAGACTCCGCGGGGCTGTTGAAAAGATAC
>WREJ01000126.1 GCA_009779395.1 Coriobacteriia bacterium | reverse complement strand
TTGGGGGCCCCCCCCCCCCCGGGCGAATTTGGGGGTATGACGTTTGGCGGTCATGGTCATCCTCGCTTCTTGTTATCGTAATGTCGCTTGTAGTATCATCTGCCTGTAGCAGTTATTGTATGTAGCAGTTATTGTAGTCATTTCATGCATAACAGCACCGTCTTCGGTGCGGCAAAAATTGTAACAGCTAGGGACGTACTCCATTAAATGCTTATGATTTGTTGCAATTGCGACTAAAATGCAACTATCCCCGATGCTTGTTAGGCAGAAAATCGCGGTTTATTTTTTCAATTGGTCACGCAGTGCGTGACCAATTGAGTTGGTCTCACTAGTGTCTGCTTATGCGCGTTGATGATGCGCATAAATCAAGCAAAAAATGTCATTTATCGCTCATTTGTTTGATATAATGGGGCAATGGACCAGCCATCTACAAAAGACTTGATTGCTAAATACAGAGCAGAGTATCGCAAATTGACTCCTGTTCATTCGACAGCTATTGGCGAAAAGGTTCATTTCAATATGCAGGGTTTTAAACATCTGATTTTCAAGGGAAAGCATCGCAGGCCCAACAAGGCACTTCTAAATCGCATTGTTTTGGTTCCACTGATTGTGCCAGTTATCAAAAATTGCAACGAAGAGGTCGAAATACGGATTCGACGTGAGACTGTTGATGGCAAGCAGGTTAGAGTGACTTATTACGCCTTAGAAGCTGTGATTGGAAAAAACAAATGTCGTGTACGCGTCATAACGCGAAAAGTGGGTGAAAAGGGCAAACACTATTTTCAGAGTGTGATGAAATACTAAAAATCGCCCTAATAAGAGCGACTTTTAGTGTGCCTGCTTTTCCAACTTGAGGAATTCCTTTGGTTGGTTCTAGGGCAAGCCCCTACAAGCACATCTTTAGTGTACACCGTAACGCACCTTTCTTCAAGGGGAGGAAGTAATTTTCCCCCACTGGCAACCCTTGTTAGGCAGAAAATTCTGCTGTACGGGCTAGACAGCTGTGGCAAAAATAGGTATGATTGCAAGTTGCTGTGTTTGATGGCGGCATGTCTTGTGTGGGGGTATAGCTCAGACTGGTTAGAGCGCTGGCCTGTCAAGCCAGAGGTCGCGGGTTCAAGTCCCGTTACTCCCGCCAGAATATCGCTACGCTGCGCATGGTCTATCTTTGACTACAGAGAGACCTGCGCCAGAGTTCGCGGTACGGTAAGGGCCGTTAACTCAGCTGGTAGAGTCGCGGACTTTTAATCCGTTGGTCATAGGTTCGAATCCTATACGGCCCACCACCACAAACGCAGCGAGCGAATGATGCGCAGCAATCATTCCGAGCGTAGTGCAGTGTCGCCAAAGGCAGCACAAACGCAGCGAGTACAGTACAAACCACGCCCCCTTAGTCTAGCGGCCAAGGACTCCGCCCTTTCAAGGCGGCATCAGGGATTCGAATTCCCTAGGGGGCACCATCTTTCCCTCTCTCCCCCGTTTTATGCAGTTGTTGCTATTGTGATTGTTGCGTCTGTTGTGCGCGAGCATAGATAGTGCGCAACGTCTGAAGTGCCTGTGGGTACTCAAAGGTCGCACTCATCCCAAATTGGTCATGCGGCAGGTCAAAGACGCGCCCATTTTGTACAGCAACAAAGTGGCGCCAGATGTCGTTTTCGCGAAACTCTTGGTCAAACATTTCTAGTACGTCGTCAGGAAGCGCGTGTGCGGCGCGTAAAATGATGTCAGGCTGTTTTAGCAGCATGTCCTCGGTGTTAATGGTCAAAAACTCCCCCGGCTCGTCTGCGTAGACGTTAACGGCACCGGTCATGGCAACCAGCGATCCAATGTAAGAGTTTTCTGTCGCGACCATATACGACCCCGGCAGACCCATCAAAATCAGGACGCGTGGTGGCTGGTCATGGTCGAACTCTTCTAAAGTCTGTGCCTGAAATGCTGCGTATTCGTTCATCAGCGTCTGCACCTGCGCCTCGCGCAGCAGCAGCGGCCCAAGATGTGCAATAGCGGCATACATATGGTCAATGCTGCGCAGATTCAGAAAAGCAACGTCAATGCGCGCCGCCTCGAATCGCGGCCCCAGACTGCCCTCGAGGGTGCGCGGGGCAAACACCCAATCGGGCGCCAGCGAGCGAATGATTTCCATGTCAGGATTCATCGAGCCACCAATGTTTGCCGCACTGTGAAAGCGGTCAGACAGCTCTAGCTCGCTTTGCGGAACACCAATGACATTCACCTCGAGTCTGTCCATGATTTCAGCAACAGCACGCGAGGTTGCGACCACGCGTTCATGGCCGGTAATAAGCTTTGGGCCACCTTTGCCCTCGGGGTATTGGTCGACGAGGGCGTGGGAAGTAAGTACGCCCAGACCAGTGGCAGCAACAGCAGCCAGCACCATGATGATGAGGCTTTTGTAGCGCCGGATAAACATGGTTGTCAGCCGCCCTGTGCTAGCTGTCGTCTGATGGAACAGAGGGTGTCTCTGCCGCAGCACTTGCCGCCGCTTTTTTCTTGCGGACAGCAATGACGCCTGCCGCACCGCCAATCACCACAAGTAAAGCTGCGGCGATTGCCAAAAAGCTGAGGATTTGCCCACGGTCTTCGTCAGCAATGCCAGTGATTTCATCGTTGGCAGAGTTCTCGAAAATCGAGATGGCAGAATCATCATCTTCGGTGATTTCAGCAAGGGGGATGGCAACAGCCTCACCCTCGGGAGCAAAGGTGGCAAAACAAACGACCTCGCGTCCCATAGGAATCGAGATAAGCGAAATTCGCAGGACGGGGTCTTTGTGGGGGACTTTTATTCGGATGTCACGTGTGTTGTCGTCAGGATGGTCTTCGACAATGCTGTAGGGCAGCGTCTCTACGACCTGTCCCTGACTGTCAAGCAGCTGAATCGCAAGGTCGATGGATTCTGCCACCAGACCAACACGAAAGGTGATAAAGATGCTGCCTTCACTGTCGACAAGCAAGGTAGCAGGCGTTTTCATGACCAGGTTCTCGCTCATCCCCTGACCCAGACCAGGGTTATTACCCGTGTCCTCGATTTTGCCCGTCAGTGGATTAACATAGGACGGAACCACCTGCAAAGCCTGCTGATTGGCTGCCCCTGCAAGGGCAATGGGGGCGCAGAGGGCCCCCATCAAAACTATACATAATACATACAGTACTCTGGCGTTATTTTTTACCAAATACACGTCTGCCCTTTCCTTTGGCGGCACCTGCTGCCGAAGCACTACCACCACCTGCGGCAGCAGCACCTGCAGCCCCTGTATTAGTTGCGATAAAGGCACCGGCACCAATCGCGCCAATTATACCTAAACCGATGCCTGCCCAGGCAAACCAAGGCAGCGAGGCAAAGAAGTTCGCAGTCGCGCCATCGTCATTTCCTAAATCCCCCCGTGCCTCACCGGGTGCAGCGTTAGAACTGCCATCGGCAGCACCTGCCACAGGAATACCCAATACGGGTTCTGGTGCTTCTTGCT
>WREJ01000125.1 GCA_009779395.1 Coriobacteriia bacterium | reverse complement strand
GCCTGAAACGCTTCCAGCAGATCCTCGTCTTGTTTAATGGCAAAACGCCGTTCTTGGTCAATACGATTGCGCACAAAGGGGTCTTCCATGACATCAAACAGGTCACGTTCTGACTCGGTCATTTCACGCACGATGTATTCAATCGCACGAGACTCTGGCACGCTCAAAAAGAGCATCGTTTTCTTGCCTTTTTTGTTTTTTTTGCGTCCAAACATTTACTCTCTCCTCCATCGTAAGTCTGGGTTGCGTACCGCTGCTTCTTCGTCAAGGCGCCGCACCGGCGTCGTATAGGGCGCATCTGTCAGCAATGCAGAGTCTGTCTTCATTTCAGCTGCAATCGCCACAAGGGCTGCAGCAAAAGCATCGAGGTCTTTGAGGGGTTCGGTCTCGGTTGGCTCGATCATCATTGCCTCGTCAACCAGCAGCGGGAAATAAATGGTCGGCGGATGAAAACCGTAGTCAAGCAGCCGCTTTGCCACATCCAGCGTTCGCACGCCGTACTGCTGCTTGAAGGGTGTTCCGGTCAGGACAAACTCGTGCATACAGGTACCCGGAAACGCCAGCTGGTAGTGGTCTTGCAGCAAGACGCGCAGGTAATTCGCCGAGAGAACCGCCTGACGTCCAGCATCGCGCAAACCCTGCCCCCCCAGTGCACGAATGTAGGTCCAGGCACGCGCCATCACCGACACATTACCGTAAAAGCTACGGACACGACCAATAGACTGTGGCGGCATGACCAGAGTGTACAGGTCAGACTCCTCATCATAAGCAGCCAGAGGCCCTGGCAAAAAGTCAGCAAGTTCAGCACTGACGCAAATGGGGCCAGCACCAGGTCCTCCTCCACCATGCGGGGTCGAAAAGGTCTTGTGCAGATTGATGTGCAGCGCGTCAAAGCCGCTGTCGCCGGGGCGCGAGACCCCCAAAATGGCATTGAGGTTCGCACCATCGCAGTAACTAAAGGCACCCACCGCAGCAACCGCCTGGTTAATCTCGATAATCTGGGGTTCAAACAGTCCCAGCGTGTTGGGATTGGTCAGCATGAAAGCTGCTACTTCTGTGTCGAGCAGTTCGCGGAGCTTGTCCAAATCGACCAGTCCATCGGCATTGGAAGGCACCGTTACTGTCTGGTATCCTGCCATTGCCACCGACGCGGGGTTGGTTCCGTGTGCCGTGTCAGGGATGATGACCTTAGTGCGCGCCGTTGTGCCACCACTGCGCGCCAGATGCGCTGCACGAAATGCCAGCAAAGCTGCGTACTCGCCGTGTGCGCCAGCAGACGGTTGCAGACAGGTCGCTGCAAAACCAGCAATCTCTGCGAGGTCATTTTGTAATTCATACATCATCTGCAGCACACCCTGTGCGCTTGCAACAGGCTGATAGGGGTGCAGATTCGCAAAACCTGGTAGCCGTGCGGCGTCCTCGTTCAGGCGCGGATTGTATTTCATGGTGCAGGAACCCAGCGGATACATGCCGCTGTCAACGCCAAAGTTCATCGACGCAAGGTGTGCGTAATGACGCATGATGTCAGTTTCGCTGACCTGCGGCAAACAGGGAGCCGAATCTGCGTCTGCCAGATAGCTGCCAAGAACAGGAATTGCTGCCAGATCAAGCGGTGGCAGCTCGCTTGCTGGTGCCTGCAGACAACCACGACTACCCGCAGCAAAGTCAGCTGACAGGTCATAAATAGTCTGACGCGGACCTGCGTAGTTCATCTGGTCTGCAGCAGTTTTCTTTGTGTTAGCCAAGGTTCTTCACCTCGCAGACAAAAGCATCGATTTCTGCCCGCGTACGCTTTTCTGTCGTCGCAAACAACAGCAAGGGACAGCCATCAATAACATCCAGTATGACGCCCGCCAAATACCCACGACTAAACAGGGTGTCGTGCCAGTCGTTCAGGTCACACTCCCCCGCATATACCAGCGCGAACTCATAGCCAAAGGACTGCGCTGCAGCCGACGCCTCACCACCCCCCGGAGGAGCAAAAAGACCAGTATTCAACAGTTCTGCGCGCAGGTAGTGTGCTTTTGTCAGGCAGTCAGTCGCAATGTCAGCAAGTCCCTTGCTGCCCACTGCTGCCAGATACATGCCCGCCGCAAGTGCGTTCAGCGCGTGATTGCTGCAAATATTTGAAGTCGCCTTTTCGCGGCGAATATGCTGTTCGCGTGTCGACAGGGTCAGAACGTAACCCTGATTGCCGTCTGTATCGGTGGTTCTGCCGACCAAACGACCAGGAATCTGACGAACACAGGCCTGTGTGCAGGCAAAATAGCCCAATCCCGGGCCGCCAAAACTCATGGCACTGCCCAAGGGCTGTCCCTCGCCGACCACAATGTCTGCACCCAAATCACCGGGACGTTTTAGCAGCCCCAGCATAATAGGATTGGTGTCAAGCACCACGTACGCACCCGCATCTTTTGCTGCAGCAATCATAGGAGCTGTGTCTTCGACTATGCCAAAAAAGTTTGGGTAAGGCAGCAGCACTGCTGCAACTGAGCCCGCATGTTGTGCTAGCAAATCACTTAAAGCAGCTGCGTCAGTGTGCAGCTCATCAGTAATCGGTACATATACGGGGTCGATAAGACCCGAGCTAGCATAAGTCGCCAAAGTCTCGAGCTTTTCAGGATGCAGAGCCGCTGATACCAGCACTACTCGACGCTTGCCCCGTGTCAGGCGCAGTGCCATAAAAGCAGCCTCGACCAGTGCTGTTGCACCGTCATACATGCTGGCATTAGCAACGTCCATACCCGTGAGCTCGCAGATACCCGTCTGGTATTCGTAAATCGCCTGCAGAGTTCCCTGACTGACTTCTGGCTGATAGGGTGTGTAAGCAGTAAAAAACTCGGGGCGGCGCAGCAGATGGTCAATGAATGCAGGTATGTAGTGGTCGTAACAACCGGCACCAGCAAAAGATACATACTGATGCGCTGCCACATTTGCCCCAGCTAGGTGATTCAAGTGCGCACTGAGGTCGATTTCTGACATACCGCCAAGAATAGGGGGAGCGCTGTCTAATAAAACAGCTGCAGGAATGTCTTTATACAGTTCATCGATACTGCCTGCACCAATACGCGCAAGCATCGACTGGCGTTGGGCGTCGGTTATCGAAAGGTAGTTCATAATGGACGTCTAGGCCAAGCTGGCATCGTAGGCTGCAGCGTCAATCAGGTGACTGAGGTCTGCATCGTCGTCTAGGCGCAGGCGAATAATCCAGCCCTGACCGTAGGGGTCGTCATTAATGGTCTCGGGGCTGTCCTCCAAAGCGTCATTTACCGCAGTAATCTCGCCCGCAACAGGCAACAGCAGTTCTGACACCGATTTGACGCTTTCGACCTCGCCAAAAACCTCTGCAGCAGCAAAGCTCTCGCCAACATCAGGCATGTCCACAAAAACCAGCGAACCCAGTTGTTGTGAAGCGTATTCGGTGATACCTATCGTAGCCTCGCCGTCTTTGACCAAAACCCACTCGTGGTCAAGCGAATACATGCGATCTGCAGGAGCTGCCATCATAAATCCTTCCAAAACGGTCGTACGTCATCGTCCCTATGCAATAGTACCAAAAATTGGGGCACAAG
>WREJ01000124.1 GCA_009779395.1 Coriobacteriia bacterium | reverse complement strand
TTCCCTTGAACAAAGCTCACAAACTGCTTTCTTTCGCCCTCATCAGAAAAGATCGATATTGGCATGATAAATCCACTAGCTGCGCTAAGAAAAACATAGACGGCCTGTTCCGCCTCTGCAATTTCTTCTATTTTTGAATATTTATGACGAGCCTCTAGGTCTGGAGTAATCTCTATGACCGCTTCTTCTTCAAAGATAAGGGTATTTTCTTTGTCATAGGGCAGTCTCCCAGCTTTCCCCAAACCAGCAATTCCTTTCTTTATGCTCCAAAGAAGTATCGGCTTTGCCGAGAAAAACCACAACACAGCTACACCCAAAGAAAGAAAAGAACCATACAGAAGATATTCCAAATCAGGATTGATGTACCAGCTAAATTCGTTAAACCATCGAAAGATTGTGAACAGCAAAAGGAAAATGGGTACACTTAAGCGTAGCCACATCATATCCTTTTTGCCAAATTGCTTATTACTGAAAACATATCTGCTGAACTCGATATAGTCAGCCTCGGTAAGCATGTAATTAAACTTAAACATGGTGATTACTCCCATTCAACAGTTCCCGGTGGCTTGCTGGTGATGTCGTACACGACGCGGCTTACTTCAGGGACTTCTGTGGTGATACGAGTCGCGACACGGGTCAGCAGGTCGTGGGACAAATGGGCGTACTCTGCCTTCATGAAATCGTTAGTCACCACCGCGCGCACTGCCAGCACCGGACCATAGGCACGCAGGCCATCACGTACGCCAACACTTTGGCTGTTGGTCAGCACGGCAAAGTACTGGTCGGGGCGCTGGTCAAGCTTGTCCAGTTCATCGCGCACTATAGCGTCTGCCTGGCGGAGTATGTCCAGTTTTTCAACAGTCACTTCACCTATGACCCGCACGGCAAGACCGGGGCCAGGGAAGGGCTGACGATTGACCAGATAGTCGGGCAAGCCCAGCAGCGTACCCAGAGCACGAACTTCGTCTTTGTACAGACCCGCCAGTGGCTCGACCAGACCCGTAAAAGCAAGGTCTTCTGGCAGACCACCCACGTTGTGATGGCTTTTGATGACTTTGCCCTCGCCTGCGCTGCCACCCGACTCGACAATGTCAGGATAGATAGTCCCCTGCGCCAGAAACGCGATGTCACCCAGACGTGAGGCCTCTTCTTCAAAGGCACGAATGAACTCTTCACCGATGATTTTGCGCTTTTGTTCAGGGCTTGTAATGCCGCGGAGTTTGTCCAGAAATCGCGCCTGCGCGTTGACCCGAATAAAGTGTAGGTCTTTGTCAGCAAAGGCTGCCATGACCTGGTCGCCCTCGTCCAGACGCATCAGACCGTGATCGACAAAGATGCAGGTCAGCTGACCGGGAATCGCACGCGAGAGCAAGCTTGCACAGACCGACGAATCAACGCCGCCCGACAGTGCCAGCAACACCTGTTGTGTGCCCACCTGCTGCTGAACCTGCGCAATTTGCTGGTCAAGATAGTCTTTCAAGTCAAGATTTTCTGGTCTTTGCATTATCTATCTGCTCCTATTTGTCTTTTCCATAGCCTTGCATACTGTCCGCCGTTTGCCACCAATTCTTCGTGCGTACCATCCTCGACAATCGCACCATCCGCCAGCACCACTATGCGATCAAGACTTGCTACGGTGGACAGGCGATGCGCCACCACAATGGACGTCCTGTCTTGCATCAAATTTTGCAGCGCGTCTTGGATTAACTTTTCACTTTCACTGTCAAGTGCCGATGTCGCCTCGTCCAGCACCAGAATAGGAGCATCGGCCAAAATAGCACGTGCAATCGCAATACGCTGGCGTTGTCCTCCTGACAGTTTTACACCGCGTTCTCCTGTAATGGTGTCAAATCCCGAGGGTAGTGCCTGAATAAAGTCCAGCGCGTTTGCCTTGTGTGCAGCCTCGCGCACCGCTGCAAAATCAGCGTCGGGGCGACCGTAGGCTATGTTGTCGTGTATGCTGCGGTGAAACAGCAGCGGTTCTTGTGGTACGTAGCCAACTTGCTGGCGCAACGACACCTGGGTGACCGCTGCAATGTCTTGTCCGTCAATCAAAATGTGGCCGTCTTGCAGGTTTGACAGACGCAGCAGCAGAGTCGTCAGTGTTGTTTTGCCGCTGCCACTTTTACCGACCAAGCCAACCCGTTGTCCCGCAGGAATCGTGAGCGAAAAATCGCGAAAGACCTTGTTTTGGTCAGACTCATCAAAATAAGCGAAGCTTACGTGGCAAAACTCGATGTCACCACGGGTGAGCGTCAGCGCGGGTGCACCCGGCTGGTCGTCAACCAAACGCGGTTCGTCCAGCATCACCGTCATGTCGTGAGCATCACCCAGCGCGCGATTAAGCTGCGCAAATGCCGGTCCTATCCGGTTAAATTGCGCAGTCAGCGACACCGTGTAGCTAAACATCATCACCAGCGTGCCGGCACTGATGCCAAACCAGGCATTGCCGCCCGTGATAAAGATGACAACCAGCATCATAATTACCACGGTAATCGCGCTGGTCACAACCTGGCGCAGCGTTGAGGACCACATACGCTTTGAATCAGCCGCCAGAACCTCACGATTGACTTCTTCAAAGCGGGCAAATTCGTAGCTTTCGCGTCCGTAGGTTTTGACCGACAAAATGTTGGTAACAATGTCAGACAGCACGCCTGATAGCTTGTTTTGTGCACTCGCAGCCACCGCATTCAGCGGCAGTATCCGCTTGAACAGCGTGTTTGCCGCAAACACGTAAATAAACAACAGCACACTGAGCAGAGCAACATACAAAGGCACGATTGGCATCAGAATTGCCACCGTAAAGATCGCCGAGCCAATAATCGCCAGCCACGCATAGACAAATACCTCGATCAGGTTCGAGTAACCACCAATAAATTTTGTCGTCGCTGACACCAACGAGCCACCAAAGCGGCTGTGATGAAAATTCATGGACTGTTTGCTCAGCTGGTCAAAAGAAATCGTAGCAAGCTCGTAGTTTGCGCGCAATTGCAGCTTCCACACCGACCAATCCTGCAGCTTGCTTCCTGCTTGACCCAGCAGGTTAATGCCCAGCAGGAGGAGGATGTAGGGTCCAAAAACAGTAAGCACCTGGCCAGCGGGGACGGGGTCTTGTGCGACACGGTCAACAATACGACCCAGCATGAAGGGATTTGCAAAGGACAGAAAAAACACAAAAGCAAGCGTTGAGGTCACCGCCAAAACAAACATCGGCAGTTGCAGGCGCGTTACCTTCCAGTAGTAGTGTAGGCTGCGCCGTGTGACTGATGGTTGTTGTGGTTTGCTGCTCATGGAACTATCTTAACATCACGGGGCACACCAGGCGCGCGATCTCCGCACTCAAATTGAAAGTGCCATACGGTGCTTCGCACTTGTTGGGTACGAAGTACCGTATGACACCTTTACCTCCAGGGCACACCAGGCGGGCAATCTCGGCGTTGAACTGCCTGATTGTCCCTGTGGAGTGAGGGGGAGGATACTCTGCACAGTCCTCGCGCGGGACACACATTTGAGAAATGGATGACATTTTGCTGCGGAGAGTGCTGAGCTACCCTCCCCCTCACTCCACAGTACACCTTGCCAATTGAGAGGGGCGCGCTGAAAGCGCGCCCTCTTTGTGCTAG
>WREJ01000123.1 GCA_009779395.1 Coriobacteriia bacterium | reverse complement strand
ACGCGCTGCTGGGTATGCTGCTTGCGGCAGTTCCTGCTGCTGTTTTTTCGCTGCTGTACTACCTGCTACGCGGACAAGAAGGATTTGGTATGGGAGATCTAAAGCTGCTTGCGGCTTTGGGTTTGTACCTGGGTCTTGCTGGTCTGTGGGTCTTGCCCCTTGCCTGTGTGTGTGCCGTGCTGGTCATGCTGTGTCAGGTGATTTTTCGTATGCTGGTCAGACTCCCCCACCATTTTCAACAGACAGATACTCGACAAACGGGCATCCCGACAAGAGAAAAGGTCCAAAGGCATACAATTGCCTTTGGACCTTTTATTGCGCTTGCGGCAGTGATTTTAGTAGTTGTTGGCTAGCAACATAAAGTAGCCTTTAGGGTGTATGCAGACGGGACAGATTTCTGGCGCGTCGGTTGCTTTGTGCAGGTGACCGCAGTTGGCGCAGTGCCACACAACAGCCGTCGGACGGCTGTGAGCCAGGTTGCCTTCTACCTGGTCACGCAGAGTGCGATAGCGATCCTCGTGGTGCTTTTCGATGGCAGCAACGCCGTCCATCAACTCAGCAATTTTGTCAAAGCCCTCTGCACGAGCCGTCTCGGCAAAGTTCTTGTACATGTCAGTCCACTCGTAGTGCTCGCCCTCGGCGGCATCCAACAAATTTTCAAGCGTTGTCGGAATGTAACCAGGTGTTTCGCCACCAGCTAGCAAAATCTTTAGCCACATCTTTGCATGAGCCATCTCGTTTTTGGCCGTCTCTTCAAAAACGTCAGAGATGTAGTTCAACCCCTCTTTTTTGGCCTGGCTAGCATAATAGCTATACTTGTTGCGCGCCTGACTTTCTCCGGCAAAAGCAGCCTTGAGATTTGCTTCAGTCTGTGAACCCTTAAAATCCATGATAAACACTCTTCCTTTCATGCGAGTATTGTTGTGGCGGTGGGTCTCAATCATACTATAAGTAAGTAGGATGCGCTCCTGTTTTTGTCAGGAGCGCATCCTACTTGTTCAAAGCGCTAACTTAGGGTGTTTCTTCTTTCGCCACGGCAAATGCAGCGCTTCCAGCGGCAAGTGCAAGCAATGCCAACAGTGTCACAATGCGCGAAGCATCACCTAACTTGCCCAGCACAGCAGCAGAGTCAGAATCAGGGGTCGCAGGACGGGTACTTTCGACACTTGACGTGGTTTCCTCACTGCCAGCTGTTTCTGTCTCTTCGACACTGCCATTGTTGTCCCCGTTAGGGTCAATGTATTTCACAAACAGATTGCGCCCCGAGTTTTCACTGCTAAAGCGCACAATGCCTGGTGATACCGCAGGATCAGCCAAAGGATCACCAGTCGTAGCATCCTCGATTGTCCAAGCCGTCACCGTCCTAAAGTCAAGGTTGAAGAGTTTGACCATATCTGCAGCAGTCGTCGGCAAAACGATGTCACCGCGTGAACCGCTGTAGGTGACAAATTCTGCACTGTCATCTGCTGGACCGACTCCGGATGCGTGTGCTGCTGCCGCATGCACTGTGCTCGCGGGCGTGTCTGTCTGGCGCAGGGCAACTATCGTAGCTGACGTGTGTGACGGCACAAAATCAGGTACGCTAAAGCCGCTGACCTCCCCTGCAGCGTTGGCAATCATCTTTATGCTAGGCAAAGGAACGGCAGTAAGGGGATCTGCCCCAGCAGGATTGTTGATGTCAATAATCGTGCGAATGTTGTTCAGCTGCGTTTGCAGATTGGGAGCAGTATCCTGAGCCTCGACGACCCAGTAGCCTGTGTCGAGCTGCAGCAGGCCGTGTGCAGCAGTTTGCGGCCGCTTATGATTGTAGACGCGCAGGGACGGCGTGTTGTTGCCCCCGTTAGCGGTGCGCGCCAAAGCCCAGCTAAAGTCTGCTGGCACCAGAATGTTCTGATAGCGATAATCCTGAATGTAGATGGCACTGTTTGTGTGCTGGGGCATGGTCAAGACTCCCGCAAAAACAAAGTCTCGCTGTTGGGCTGCGACTTCGTTGCCCGTAACCGCTGCTGCTACAGGATAGGTCACATTAAGGGTAGCAGTGCCGATGGGTGTGTGTTCGATTTTCAGCGGATAGGTGTTTGCCGCAGCAGAGTGCGCGATGCCCGTTCCCCCTGCGTTGGGATTAGCAAGGTTTAGGTTGTAAAAATAGTTACCCGAGGTTCGGTTGAACTGGATAATGCCAAAAGCGCTCATGGTTCGCGTATTTCTAATGGTCAGATTCTCGAAATTGCGCTGCGTGCCACTTGTTCCTGTGTGATAGGAACCTGCGCTAAAGATATTGATGGCAACATTCTTGCGATGATTAGAACTATTGAGGTTTTCCAGCACCGGCAAAGACGTTCTGGCACCAATATTTTGCATGATGACGTCGCGCACGACAAAATTCGTCGCATTAGTCGAGACAAACCAGTAGTATTCGCCACGGCTGCTCTCGCCCTGGCGCACCATGTCGATGCCCGACCCGTCCCAAATGATGTTTTCGATATGAATGTTGGGGGCATTAAAGACAGTTCGCGCCATAAAACCACGCGCCGCATTAGGTCTGGTCTCGTTTGCTGGCAGCTTGTAAAAAGTCGTCAGCGGCTCGCCGCTGTCTGCGTCAGTGTACAGACCCACAAAAGAACGACTATTTTGTGCAGCGGTACCTGCAAAACGGTTCACTACCGAATAATCATCGGTGTCAACAAAGTCACCGGCATCAAAAAAGTACGTTGCGTTATTTTGAAAAACAGGAAGAGGAGATACCTCCATTAATGCCACACCCGCTGTCACAGGACTTGTCGTTGGTGTCGCCGCAAAGTTTTGCCGCGCACTATACAGCAGTGTCGCCGGATAGTTTACGCCTTGATAGCTGACACTGATCACTGTTCCGTCCTCGGCGGCACGTGCAGGGTCACCAGTGACAAAAAAGAAGCTGTCCCTACCCGCTTGCCAAAACTCGTAGATGGGTTTTTGGTAGTCGCCTTCAGCGGCAATGCCAACAGTAAAGTCACGCACTGCAGCCTGCGCAGGTGGTGTACTGTCTCCCACAATGTGGTCAGCAGGCACAAGGGATGTCGCAGCGAGCGCAAAAAGGGGTAGTGCCAACAGGGTGCACGCCAAGATAATCGGCAGCAGATACTTAGGTCTCATGAAGAACCTCCTAGGCGAATTGCTTCGCACACAATCTAGGCGGTCACTCCATTACAGGTTAGTACTGGGACAGTACTAGGCTTAATACAGATTTCCCGCGTCACATGCTAGTAGTCGGTCATAACTACGTGCAGGCGATCACGGGAAATTCCGCTCTCTATAGTACCACAAAAATCACACTTGCACCCAGGATGCACCCTGAACAATGCAAATTAACAAGGGCGCGCCTTCCGGCGCGCCCCCTCCTTTGATCCCCAGTTGAGAAAGGGTCTATCAGTAACTTAAAACTTCCACCCCGTCACCCCAGACTCGATCTGGGGTCTCTGCACAAGGTGTATGCTACTGCGTCAGCACCGCAAGTTCCATCTCGCGTCGCCTTTGTCTTGCAGCATTCAGTAACATCAATAACACGGCAACTGCAAGCACTGCCAAGACCGTCACAAAACTTCCTGTGATAAAGCCTGTTGGTGGTACAAAAAAGTCAGTATTGGTAAAGTCTGCTGTATTAGCAGCTTCACCTAATGTTT
>WREJ01000122.1 GCA_009779395.1 Coriobacteriia bacterium | reverse complement strand
TGCAAATCCTGCAGAAATACCGTCACGAACAGCAGAATCCTCGCACTGTTTTTGCTGGTGTTTTTCTTGGTGAGGGGTCTGGCGACGGAGTTTATCCATTACTGCCCACCCCCATCATGTATTCGCCCACCATGGTGCTGGTCATTTCAGCGGCTGGTGCTACTTTCAGCATTTTTCCTGTATACATCACCCCAATGGTGTCAGCTAAATCCATGACTTCGTCTAGTTCGAGTGATATCAGCAGGATGGCTTTTCCCTTGTCGCGTTCTGCAAGAATGCGCTGCCGAATTGCCATCATGGCACCAATGTCCAGTCCGCGCGTTGGTTGCACAAAAATCAGCAGGTCAGCGTCAAGTTCTATCTCGCGTCCCACGATGGCTTTTTGCTGATTGCCACCGCTCATCTCGCGGGTTATGGTCCGTGCTCCGCGTGCGCTGCGAATGTCAAAGTCTGCGATTGCCTTGTCGGCGTGTTCGCTAAACGCAGCTGGTTGCAGCAGCGAATTCTTGCAATAAGGCTTAGCGTAGTAGGATTTCAAGGCCAAATTTTGTTCCAGCATAAAGTCAAGCACCAGACCAACGTTTTGCCGGTCTTCGGGAATATAGGCAATGCCGGCTTCGGTGTGTTTGCGTACCGACAGTTTGGTCAGGTCCTGTCCGTTTAGCAGCACTGTGCCCTCTTGTGCTTTGATCAGGCCACAAATCGCGTCAGCCAACTCTGTTTGTCCGCTGCCCGAGACTCCAGCAATGGCAAAAATCTCGCCAGAGTGGACGGTGAAACTGACCTCATCGACTTTGGGGAACTGGTTGGCATCTTCGACACGCAATGACTGTACCTGCAGGACAGGCTCTCCCAGCGTTTCTGCTGGTTTTTTGGCAGTGAAACTAATCTCGCGCCCAATCATTTTTGCCGCAAGTTCCGAGGGGTTGGTGTCGGCGGTATTCAAAACATCGACCAGCTTGCCGCGTACCAAAATGCCGCAGCGGTCAGCGACCTGCATGACCTCGTCCAGTTTATGGGTGATGAGTATGACCGTTTTGCCCTCGCGCTGCAGGTTTTTGATGACAGCAAGCAGGCTTTCGATTTCTTGCGGGGTCAGCATGGCTGTTGGCTCGTCAAAAATCAGCAGCTCTGCGTCACGGTAGAGCATCTTTAGTATTTCGACGCGCTGCTGAACAGAGACTCCAATGCCACTGATAATAGCGCGCGGGTCAACTTCTAGCCCGTAGTCTTTTGACAGCTGCGCGATGCGCTTTTCAGCACCCTTAAGGTCAACATAGGGTAGTACGCCCAGAAAACGCTTGATGGGCTCGTCACCCAGCACTATGTTTTGGGTAACCGTGTAGTTGTCAATCAGCTTGAAGTGTTGGTGCACCATGCCAATGTCAAGGGCAACTGCCTCGCTTGCAGAGGCAATGCTGACCTCTGTGCCACGCATGATAATGCTGCCTGCATCGGGCTGGTACAGTCCAAAAATCATAGATGCAAGGGTAGACTTACCTGCACCATTTTCACCCAGCAGAGCATAGATTTCGCCCTTGCGTATGCTAAGGTTGACCTTGTTAGCAGCGACAATGCCAGGAAAGTGCTTGGTGACCTCTTTTAATTCCAGCAGGATTTCGTGCTGTTGTTCTTGCTTAGGCACAGAAGAACTCCCCTTTGCGTCCGCTGCACTGGCGCCCCGTAGTGTGAAAAAGGCGGTATTCCCTGGGGGAATACCGCCTTTATTCTAGCATTTCTTAGGGTACTGGACGTGCTTCTCCGTCCATTTTTCTAGCACATTTTTTGCTGCTAGTTAGTGACTATAGTCAGCTAGCTTACAGACCAGGAAAATCGGTCGGACCAAAGTCGCTGAAGTTTCCGGCAGGCGTAATGTTGCCAGCTTTTACCGCTTCGAAGGCTTCGGTTAGTGCTGTCAAGGTGTCAGGGTCAAGCTGCTGACGACCAGGTGCAGTCACAATGCCTGTCGAATCAGTGTCAGCTTGCAAAAGGAAGTTACCACCAATAAAGGTGCCCTCGTTAATCAGGTTCAGCTGACGATAGACGTTAAGGTCCATGACCTTGAGCGCGCTGGTTAGCACGATGTTACGGTCGCCGTCAACGCCCTGGTCAAACTGGTCAACGTCGCAACCAATAACCCATGCGCCCTCTGCTTCTTTTACGGCAGTAAAGGCACCGGTTCCCGACCCACCAGCAGCGACAAACAGTACGTCAGCACCCTCACCCAGCAGAGCTTCGGCGATTACCTTGCCGCGTGCCTCATCGTTAAAGGCACCAACATAGTTGCCACCAACGTCAACACCTCTGACGTCAGTACCTGCATAGGCAGCGAGGTTAATGATTTCGGCGTCAGTTCCTAGGTTAGCATTGGCGTAGTTTACGCCACTTTCAAAGCCAAACTGATAGTTGACAACAGGGGGGAAGGCTGCTCCGCCAACAAAGGCTACTTTGCCGGTTTCTGTCTGCATGGCAGCAGCGATTCCTGCAAAGAACCCACTCTCTTGCTCGGCAAAAGTCATGGCGTATACATTGTCCAGCTCGACAGAGTCGCCGTCTTCACCCTGAGGGAAGATGTCGACCAAAATGAATTTGGTGTCAGGATTGTTCTCAGCAACTTCGGTGATGGTTCCAAACTGGAATCCGGGCAGTACAATGACATCGTAGTCGGCAACAATTTGCTCGACCGCTGCGATTGAATTATCCATTTCTGGTTCACGAACAGCGTGTACCGATGCACCAGGATTTTCTGCGATGAAGTCCTCGATACCCTTGTAGTTGTTTTGGTTAAATGATCCGTCATCGACGCCAGACGGACTGGTGACGATGGCAATCCGCAGACCATCTTCTACGATGGCTTCTGCATCTTGCAGGGCGTCATCAGCTGCTTCTCCGGCACCGCAGGCAACAAGTCCTACGGTCAAGACAAGTGCAAATGCTAACAGCAGCACTTTTTTCCAGCTCATACTGGTCCTCCTTCGCACTATGGCGTATTGTTGCGCCAGACTTTCTCTGGCACAGGTCTCCTTGCTATGAATTGTAGCGTATTGTTTACCCATTTGTAGAGTTTTTTACTCATTTTGGGCAAAAAATTAGAGAGACAAAGAAAGCAAGGGAGAGCAAGTCCAGCTTCCCCACGACCCTTCTGGACAGCAGCTAGGCTGGCCACCAAGAATTTGCCCGCGATTCGCGTTCGATGCTGGTGGCAGGACCATGACCTGGATAGACTTTTGTCGAGGGAGCAAGCTCGCGTGCTATGCGTTCGATGGACTGCTGCATGGCAGCTTCGTCGCCGCCCAACAGATCGGTACGTCCCACGTCACGCGCAAACAAGGTATCGCCGCTAAAGTAGTGTTTTTGCTCAGGCTCTGCCTCGTCCCACACCAAATAACCGACGCTGCCCACCGTGTGACCAGGCGTCAGCATGACTTCGACACGCAAACCTGCCAGATCCAAAAGGTCGCCGTCATACAGCTTGAAATCAACACGTGGCACGGTGACTTTGATGCCGTAACGTTCTTCGATGTCGGTGACCAGCTGCGGACTGATGTCGAGCTCTGCTTGTGACATGTACAGGTAAGAACTGGTCTCGTCAGCAACTTCGTCAGCTGCTAAAACGTGGTCAAAATGCCCGTGCGTCAGCAAAATACCAGCAACGGGACGCTC
>WREJ01000121.1 GCA_009779395.1 Coriobacteriia bacterium | reverse complement strand
AGACTCAGTTCTCCGTCTTTGGCAACGACGATAACACCACCTATCGTGTATCGAGCTCAAATTATTGATACGCTGACAAACGAGACCATAGGTTCTGTCATAGAGTTTACCGATGAAGTGACCAGAACCGTAGCTTTGACTCACAATCAGACGCTTGTCTTTCTTGATACTCATGTAGGAACCAGATACACAGCAGTAGAACTTGCCGTATCTGACTACACACCTCATGTTGTCGTACGTACTGATGGTGTCGTCGATACGTCTATCATTAATCCACCAGAACGTACGCCAAATGTGTCACTGAGTACGGGTGAACAGACACTCGGCGAAGCTGCTAATACGGCAGACTTTACCAATACTGACTTC
This sequence comes from Coriobacteriia bacterium, assembly GCA_009779395.1. Classification (GTDB taxonomy): domain Bacteria; phylum Actinomycetota; class Coriobacteriia; order WRKU01; family WQUG01; genus WQVN01. The sequence continues at coordinate 3,299 of WREJ01000121.1, read as the reverse complement.
TTTGTACCACCAACAGGTCTTGATATTGGTAGGTTTGGCATGGCGCTGTTGCTGATGGCAGTTGTGGGATTGATAGTGATAGTCACCGCAATGAGGCGTAGTAAACACGAGATGGAGTTGCAGGTACTTAGCTATTAACATACACCTTGTGCAGAGACCCCAGATCAAGTCTGGGGTGACGGGGTGGCAGTTTTGAGTTACTAGCACCCTCTCTCAACTGGGGATTAAAGGAAGGGGCGCGCCAGAAGGCGCGCCCCTTCCTGAATTAATCGGCACAGGGTGCATTCAGAAATGGACGTGCTCTGCTACCTTGTTAGAGAGATTGCTGGTAGTATAATACGGTAGTTACTATGTTTGCAGAGAGGACGACTATGCCGGTATCAACTGCTCAGTTCAAAAACGGAATGGCTATCCAGCATGACGGAAAGCGTTGGGTTATTCAGGAATTTCAGCACGTCAAGCCAGGTAAGGGCGGTGCTTTTGTACGGACCAAGCTAAAAGAGCTCGAGAGCGGGCGTGTTGTTGACTACACCTTTCGTGCGGGTGAAAAATTCGATGATGTTCGTGTCGAGCGGCGTGGCATGCAGTATCTGTACAACGATGGCAGCATCTATTACCTAATGGACAACTCCAGCTATGAACAGATCGAAATGGACGCTGACTTTGTTGGCGATGCACGGCAGTGGATTAAAGAAAACGAAGCGGTCACCGTGCTGACCGCTGACGGCGATTATCTGGGAGTCGAGCCACCCATGTTTGTCGAACTTGCGGTCACTGAAACCGAGCCTGGATTTAAGGGTGACAGCGTCAATTCGGGAGGGAAACCAGCGACCCTAGAAACCGGTACCAGCATCACCGTGCCTATGTTTATCGAGATTGGCGATGTCATTAAAATCGACACACGCGACGGAAGGTACGTTACCCGTGTCTAAACTCTCAATCGAAGAACAACTGGCGATTATTCAGTCGGGAACCGACCAGATTGTGCCCCTTGATGATTTGCGGCGCAAACTGGAACGTTCGCTTGCTACAGGCGAGCCGCTGCGCATAAAGTTGGGCGTTGACCCGACAGCACCTGACCTGCACCTGGGTCATGCCGTGCCCCTGCGCAAGCTGCGCCAGTTTCAAGACTGCGGGCATTTGGTCGTCCTTATTATTGGTGACTTTACTGCGCTGATTGGTGACCCTTCGGGGCGCAATACGACACGTCCGCCACTGAGCAGAGAAGAAATCGAAGTCAACGCGCAGACTTACATTGACCAGGCATTTAAGGTGCTTGACCCCACACGTTGCGAGCTGCGGCGCAACAGCGAGTGGTTGGCACCGCTTGATTTTGCCGACCTGTTGCAACTGACCTCGTGTTTTACCATTGCACGTATTTTAGAACGCGATGACTTTAGCAAGCGTTACCAGCAGCACAAGCCAATCTCGTTGCACGAGTTTTTGTACCCCCTTGCTCAGGCCTATGATTCGACAGCGATTGCTGCTGACGTCGAATTGGGAGGAACTGACCAGCTGTTTAACTTGCTTGCGGGGCGCGAACTGATGGAAAAACGGGGCATGGAGCCACAGGTCTGTCTGACTTTGCCGCTGCTTGTAGGTACCGACGGCGTCCAAAAGATGAGCAAAAGCTATGGCAACTACGTTGCTTTGACCGACGAGCCTGCTGACATGTTTGGCAAGCTGATGTCGCTGCCCGACAATCTGATGCCCAGCTATTTTCGTCTGGCAACGCCAGCGACCCTTGATGAAGTTGCCGCCATCGAAACCAGCCTGAGTGATGGCAGTGCTCATCCGGGGCAGATGAAGCGCAGCCTCGCGCGCGACATTGTCAGTCTGTACCACGGGTCTTCGGCAGCGCTGTCAGCCGAAGAGGCTTTTGACCGTGTGTTCAAGCAGCGCGAACTGCCCACAGACATCGCCGAGCAGACAATTGACTGGCAGAGTACGTCCAATGATGCTGGTCTGGTCTACATTCCCGGTCTCTTGGCTACTGTGGGTCTTGCGGCGTCTGCCGGCGAGGCACGCCGTCTGATTGATGGCGGTGGCGTTAAAATGGATGGTGCTCCTCTCAAGGCCAAAATGTATGAACTACCCCCAGCAGAAATACAGGGCAAAGTTGTGCAGGTAGGCAAACGCAAGTTTGTGAAAGTGTTATAGTTTTTCGCAACATTTGCTTAACAATGCGCCCCAGACAGGCTAGTCTGGTTACTAGCGCGTATAAAATTAGGCTGCATATGAATAAAATAAGCTTAAGTATAGGGCAGGCGCGCAGGCGTTACTTTGGGCAGAGCTTGACCAGGACACTACTGGTCGCGGCCCTTGTCGCTGTCTTTGCTGCTGCAATGGGTGTTTCTGCTGCCTACGGGCAAAGTGGCAATCCCTTTTTGCAGCAACTGGAAGTTGCCGGCCTTGAGTTGCGTGGTCCTTTTCGGCATACGGTGACCTACTACAGTGTCACGGTCCCCGAGGGCATGGACAGCCTTACCATCACGGCTATCCCGCAAGAGACGAGCGCGCGTGTCACTATCACGGGCAACGAGGACCTCCGTCCAGGTGTCAACTATGTTGTGGTGCGGGTGACCGCAGAAAACGGCGTGACTCTCGACTATGAAATCGAGGCCTTTAAAGAAGGAACGGTCGCTGCCGGAAATACGCAGCTACGCTCGCTTGTGGTGACTCGTCAGCTGCTGACGCCCGCCTTTCGCGCCAGCGTTTTTGAATACACGCTCGATGTTGCGGCTGTTGTCTCGTCGCTGAACATCGAGGCGACTGCAGTCGACCCTCAGGCGACGCTGCATATCGACGGCGCAGATAATCTGTCGCCAGGCAGCAATGAAATCGTCATCACGGTGACCTCGGCCGATGGCAGCCAGACGCAGCAGTACCGCATCGAGGTTACGCGAGCAGAAGAGCTTGCAGCAGATGATGACGACCTAGTAATAGATGATGATGAGGAGGAAGTGCTCCATGAACCGCCAGACCCACAGGAGTGGCTTCCGTATGTGTTAATTGCACTGGGTGCGGCTGTGCTTGTGGCTGCACTGACGGCAGTGATAGCCCTGACAAGGCACAAAAGCAGGAAGAGGCGACACTAAAATGCGAGACCATATACGACAGAAAATGCAGGATAGAGGGAATATGCGTGCAGGATTTCTGGTCCTGACTCTGCTGCTGACGCTGTGTGCAGCTATGCTGTTTTTTGCTGTTCCTACAGCGCAGGCTTCGATTGACAGCTTTCCTGCTTCGTACCAGCCGGCACTACGAGAACTGCAACGTCGTTATCCCAACTGGACTTT
>WREJ01000120.1 GCA_009779395.1 Coriobacteriia bacterium | reverse complement strand
GGCATGGACATCGGCACGGCAAAGATTACCGCAGAGCAGCAGCTGGTGCCGCACTTTGGCATTGATCTGCTTGACCCCAGCCACTCTTACTCGGCTGCAGAATATCAGGACTATGCCAGAACAGTCATCCAAGAGCAAGCTGCCGCCAACCGTGGAGTACCGCCTGTTGTCTGTGGTGGTACGGGTCTTTACCTGCGTGCTGCTTTGGACGACTTTAGCTTTCCGCAGCAGGAAACAGAAACACAGCAGAGTGCAGACAACCAGCAGCTAGATACGGCGAATGGAGGGGTGACTCCGCTTCGTCAGCACTATGAAGATATGTACGCGCAGCTGCAGCAGCAGTCAGCCAGCGATAACTCTGAAAGCAGAAAGCAGGAGGCTGCCCACAAGTTGCATGATTTGTTGGCGCAGCGTGACCCTGCATCTGCCGAGGTAATCCATCCGCATAATGTGCGGCGTACCATTCGTGCGCTCGAGCTGCAGCAGCAGGGTCTGTGTTATAGCGACATCAAGCAGGCGTTTAAGACGCGGCGCAGTTACCTACCAACACAGTGGATTGGCATCGACTGCGACCGCGAGTTGCTGTACCAGCGTATTGACCAGCGGGTCGACAAGATGATGCAAGATGGTTTGCTTGCAGAAGTCGAGCACTTGCTGGCGGCAGGATACGAACAAGCACTGACAGCAACACAGGCAATTGGCTATAAAGAACTGGTACCGGTGGTTCAGGGGAGTGCTGACCAAGACATCGCTGTCGCTGCCATTAAACAGGCGACACGCCGCTACGCAAAACGTCAGTTGTCGTGGTTTCGCTGTGACCCGCGAATTTCATGGCTGCGGTATGATACCTACCAGCTAGACGACCTTGCCGCGCGCACCAACGAACTAATTGCAGAACTAACCAGGAGGCGACCGTAGTGAAATATTCCTTTAGCAAATTGCAGGGTCTGGGTAATGACTTTATTCTGTTTGACAACATTGGGCACAGAACGGACCAACACATCACCCTGACGCCTCAGCTGGCGACACAGCTGTGTGACCGCCGTTTTGGTATTGGTGCAGACGGTGTGTTTTCCCTTGCCACTGCCGCCGACCAAGACACAGCAGACCTGGTCTGGGACTTTTACAATGCTGACGGCAGCGTGGCAGAGATGTGCGGTAATGCCATTCGCTGCGTGGCACGCTACATTTTTGACAGGGGTTTGTGGCCGCTGTCTGCAGAGGTCGACCTCTCTGAAGAAAAAAACGACCTTGATGGGCTTTCTGCTTGCAAGCGGCACGGAACGCTGCGTATCGAAACGCTTGCTGGCATCAAAGCGGTTACGCTGCAGTTTGACAACAACGACATCCTGCAGGGTTTTCGTGTCGACATGGGCATCGCAGAGCTGGGCGGCAAAGTCAACATTGCGGGGCGCGACTATCAGCGTGTCTGTGTGGGAAATCCCCACGCCGTGACCTTTGTCGACCATCTGCCACCAGAATTTGGCAGCGCACCCGTTGCCACCGAAGGTCCTGTGGTCGAGCTTGACCCTGCCTTTCCACAGAAAACAAATGTGGAGTTTGTCCAGTTGATGAGCAGCGACCTTGTTTATATGCGCGTCTGGGAACGGGGTGTCGGCGAAACGCTTGCTTGTGCCACCGGTGCCTGTGCTGTTGCAGTAGCAGCGCACGATGCGGGCCTCAGTGGCGCCCGTGTCACCGTAATGCAGCCACGTGGCGCGCTGATTGTTGAAATTGCCGACGATTTGCGGGTGCATTTGACGGGTCCCGCAGAGGGTGTTTATTTGGGCATCTGGAGCACTCTTGCAGTTGTTGGTGATGGTCGCACTTGCACCAAAACATGAATATTTTGGGAAATGCGACCAGCGTGCTACAATTTTTTCGCTAGTAAAGTAGTGCTATTTGACGTATAAAATACGACTAAGTGAGGCATACTGTGACCGCCAAAACGCCAAAATTTGACGGACGGCTGCATCAAAAACGCAAGCTAGCGCTGCTCCTGGCAGCAATTTTTCTTCTGGCTTTACCCTTTTTAGCAGCAGCGAATTCAAGTGCAATTCAATCGACTATTAATCCTGTAGTCACCCGTGTTCAAGCTCTGCTTTTACCATCAGGTGATACTTTTGTGCCCAATGAAACAGCAGCTGTAGCAACAAGTGGTATTTCATCACTTTCAAGTTCAACTATCTGGCAAGAAGCAACAACTTTTTCTACAGGAACTGATTACTCCCTTGCCATCAGATCAGACGGCACTCTCTGGGCATGGGGTGCTAACGCAGGTGGCAGAACAGGACTGGGTACTGAAATAGGCAATCAACTGACACCAGCACAAGTTGGTACTGCCACTAACTGGACAGCTGTGTCTGCAGGACAAACTCACTCCCTTGCTCTGCGATCAGATGGTACGCTCTGGGCATGGGGAACTAACTCAAATGGCGCAACAGGACTGGGTACTGAAACAGGCAATCAACTGACACCAGCACAAGTTGGTACTGCCACTAACTGGACAGCAGTGTCTGCAGGTAATCAGTACTCTCTTGCCATCGGATCAGATGGTACGCTCTGGTCTTGGGGATCTAACGCACAAGGCAGAACAGGACTGGGTACAATAGCAAGCATTCAACTAACACCAGTACAAGTAGGTACTGCTACTAACTGGGCACAGGTGTCTGCAGGATGGCAACACTCCCTTGCTGTCAGGTCAGACGGTACGCTCTGGGTATGGGGAACTAACGCAGGTGGCATAACAGGACTGGGTACTACAACAGGCGTACAAACAACACCAGCACAGGTAGGTACTGCCACCAATTGGACACAGGTGTCTGCAGGAAATGACCACTCCGTTGCCATCAGATCAGACGGTACGCTCTGGTCATGGGGAGCTAACGCACTTGGCAGAACAGGACAGGGTACTGATACAGGCAATCAACTAACACCGGCACAGATTGGGACTGCAACTAACTGGACACAGGTGTCTGCAGGAAGTGTTCACTCCCTTGCTATAAGATCAGATGGCACGCTCTGGTCATGGGGAGTTAACACAAGTGGCAGAACAGGACTGGGTACAACAATAGGCAATCAACTAACACCGGCACAGGTAGGTACTGCCACTGATTGGGTCTTGGCTGATGCTGCACATAATGGCTCTCACTCCTTCGGCATGAAAACAAATGGTGATTTATGGGGATGGGGCAGAAATGCAGAAGGTCAACTAGGTCTCAATGAAAGCGGTACGGGCAACCAGCGTACCGTACCCACACTTATCGGTGCTGACTTCGCTACTGAACGTGATTTTGACCCAGCAGAAGCAGCAGTTATTGCAACAGTGCCACCAGCAGATGCAGTAGGCATCAACGAAACAAATACCACACACCTTGATGTGTTCTTTGACACTGAAATGGACCCAACAGTAATGGGTACGGTCACTCTAAATAATGGTGCCTTTGTTGACCTCACACAAAAAAGCTGGCGTGCATCTACTGCATCAGACCCTTACGGTGAAGTTGGTGATAACTCTGTTTTGACAGCACCTCTCACCCTCTTTGCATCAGATGCACTGCATGAAGTTACGGTTGCAGATTTTATCTGTGCTCCTAGTGGTGAGCCCATGATTCCCCATAGCTGGACCTTTACTACAGGTACGGTGATTCCTCCAGCAGAATCTGAAATC
>WREJ01000119.1 GCA_009779395.1 Coriobacteriia bacterium | reverse complement strand
TGTTACTTCCCCATGACCACAGTGTTCCATCCAATCTAACAGCAAGGGAGTGATTACCCCCTGCAGACACCTGCTTCCAATTGGTATCGCTGCCTACCTGCACAGGAGTCAATTGACTACCGGTAAGAAGACCCATTCCATTTCTGCCTTGTGCGTTCAATCCCCATGTCCAGAGCGTGCCATCTGTTTTAAGTGCATGTGAGTGAAACTGACCTGCAGTCACCGAAGTCCAATCAGTATCGCTGCCTACTTGCATAGGTGTCCATTGAGCGCCAACGGTAGTACCCAGTCCTGTTGCGGCATCTCTGTTGCCCCCCCATGACCAGAGCGTGCCGTCATCTTTAATGGCATGAGTTTGGAAATTTCCCGCAACCACATACGACCAGTTAGTGGCAGTACCAACTTGAGCAGGTGTTGTTTGTTCGCCTACATCAATGTCTAATCCTGTTCTGCCGCTAATATTGCGTCCCCATGACCAGAGCGTACCATCTCCTCTGATAGCCATTGTGTGATTCATTCCTCCAGAAATGGCCAATGCTTCAGGTGGTAAGTCCGAAGAACTTGCTGGTGAAAAATCAGATCCCAGCACAGCAGAAGAAGGCTCTGCTGGCGAAAATACATTTTGAACTTGAGTAATTAGGGGACTGACGACTGACTGAAGCAACGAGGAATTCGCTGCAGCCAAAAAGGGTAAAGTCAGTAGAAACACTGCTGCTAACAGCAGTGCGAATTTGCGCTTGTTAGAGAGTTTTTCTCTCTTGGCAAATTTGGGGACGTGACGTTTGGCAGTCATGGTAGTCCTCACTTAGTCGTGATTTACGGGCACATGATGCTATTTCACTAAGGGGGGAAATTTTAACATATTGGTCACATTTCCCAAAATGTTCATGATTTGGGGGAATTGCGCCTGGTGCGCTCTAGGGTGCCAACGCACAAGCGATGATACCTAGCAACAATTCAGGAAACTCTATCCCCGCTGCTTTTGCAGCGCAAGGGATAAGCGAGCCTGCTGTCAGTCCCGGCAGAGTGTTTGTCTCGAGCAAATAGGCTTTGTTGTCTGCTGTCAGACGAATGTCGCTGCGTGAATAGCCCGCACATCCCAGTGCCTGGTGTGCGGCAACTGCCAGTTCCTGGCAGGCACGCGTAGTTGCCTGATCCACCTGCGCTGGCACAACAAAGGTCGTGTACCCAGGCGTGTATTTGTTCTCGAAATGGTAGAACTCGCTTTTGGGGATAATCTCGATAAGGGGCAGCGCATACGGCGTACCATCAACATCTTGCAGCACGCCAACGGTGATTTCTTTACCAGCAATACACTCTTCGACAATCACCAGCTGCTGGCTGTCACCCTGTGCTGCTTTCAGTGCTGGTCCAAGCTCTGCCGCTGTGCTAATCAGCGACACACCAACTGACGAGCCCTCGCTGTTTGGCTTGACCGCCAGATCCCCCGTCCCCAACTGCTGTGTAATGCGTTGGTAGAGTGCGTCCAGGTCACGGGGCAGAGTGTCAGCGGTCAGCAGCACGCCGCGTGGCGTAGTCAAACCAGCCTGGTCAAAGACCTTTTTGCTGGCATGTTTGTCCATCGCAAGTGCACTTGCGAGGACACCACTACCCGTATAGGGAATGTTCAGCAGTTCCAGCAGCCCCTGAATGGTACCGTCTTCGCCGCCCTTGCCGTGCAGCGCGTTAAAGACCAGGTCTGGCTGAGTACTGCGCAGCTGGTCGATAAAGCTTAGGTCAGCAGTGTCGTATGCAGTGACCTGCATGGCACCAGCGGCGCGCAGACCCTGGCAGCAGTTTTCACCACTGCGCAGCGAGACCTCGCGTTCTGCCGAGGTGCCGCCCTGTAGAACAGCTATTTTCATGCTGGACAGACTAGACACAAGGCTACCTTTCCTAGGGTGCTCGCGTGACGACTTCAACAGTTACCGTACCAATGCCGGCAGAGCGCAGTCCAATGACCTCGGCGGCACCGCGCGACAGGTCAATGATGCGCCCCTGCGTAAAGGGACCGCGGTCGTTGATGCGTACCACCACACTTCTGCCGCGATAGGTCACCCGTACCAGCGTGTTAAAGGGCAGCGAGGGATGGGCTGCTGTCAGCGCGTCAGGATTAAAGCGCTCGCCGTTTGCTGTGGTGGTTCCCACCTGATACCACGACGCAATGCCGGTAAAAACCACACCCGTCGAGACAAAACCATCCGAGCCAGTAACGCCGCTGGAACCACTCTGCCAATTGCTGCCAGATGCTGCGGCAGAACGTGTCGCCTGCTGCTGCCGAGCAAGCAGCTGCTGACGTTCTAACAGTTCTTGTACCTGCACGTTCAGCGACGCAAGGTACTGCTCTTGTTCTTCGATGAGCTGGCGCGCACTGTTAACGTCAGCACGGCGCGCAATCTCTGTCTTTTCCTGCTGAATGCGCAAACCTGCCAGCGTATCAAGCGACTGGTCTAACTGACGCGTCTGTCTGCGCAGATTTTCAATAGTCTGCATGTCGTTTGCCGCAAGAAAGCCAATCAGTTCTAGCGATTGAGTAAACTCAGCGACCGTTTTTGCCGAAAACAATATTTCGAGGTAGCCGTTGCGACGCGAACGATACATAAACTCTGCCTGCTGCGCCAACAAAGTCTGATTGTGAGCAATGTCTTCTTGAAGACGGGTGATCTCTGCCTGTGCCCCTGCAATCTCTGCCTCGGTTTTTTGCAGCTCTTCCGAAGCCCGATTATAGGCAGCAAGTGCCGTTTCCAGCGTCTGTTCCGTCTGCTGCATGCGCGCGCGTGCCGCATTCGCCTGCTGCTGCAGGTCCTGCAAAGGTGTCGCCTGCGTGCGGAGTACGGGCACCATAACAAAAGCAGACAACAGCAGTCCGCACAAGACAATGGTAGCAAGTCTACGCAAGGGTTTTATTTGACTCTCTAATTTCGGCACGCTTTATTTTACCACCGAGTGTCTTTGGTAGCTCGCTAACAAAGGTGATGATGCGCGGATACTTATAGGGAGCGGTGACCGTTTTGACGTGTTCTTGCAGCTGGACAATCAACTCCTCTGATGGCTCAAAGCCTGCTGCGAGGACAACATCAGCTTTAACAACAGTGCCACGTACGGGGTCAGGTGCTGCGGTAACGGCACTTTCGACAACTGCAGGGTGTGACACCAGCGCGCTTTCGACCTCGAAAGGACCAATACGATAGCCTGACGCCTTGATGACGTCATCATTTCTGCCCACAAAGGTCAGATAGCCGTCAATGTCGCGCCATGCCATGTCACCCAAGTTGTAGTACTGACCACCAACAGCCTTATCCGTTTGCTCGTCATTTTTATAGTAGCCGGTAAAGAGTCCCGGCGGATGGGCGTCTTTTAGCTGCATGATGCAGATGGCACCCTCCTGCCCAATGTCTGCTTCACGTGGTTCATCGTAGGGCTGCCCCTCGGCGTCTGCCTCGACCAGCAGCTTTATCTTGTACAGCGGATCAGGCTTGCCCAGCGACCCGGGACGCGGTTGTAGCCACGGCCAGGTTGCGATAAGCACCGTACCCTCTGACTGACCAAAACCTTCACGGATTTTTTTGCCGGTCAACTCTTCCCAGCGATTAGTCACGTCAGCATTTAGTGGCTCGCCTGCTGTTGCGTAGTTCAGCACGCTGCTCAAATCATAGGCGGCAACGTCTTCTTGTAGCATAAAGCGATACATTGTTGGAGGCGCACAAAAAGTTGCGATGTCGTAGTCTTGCAGCTTTTCTAGCAGCTTTGTTGGCACAAAAGCATCCCAGTCGTAGG
>WREJ01000118.1 GCA_009779395.1 Coriobacteriia bacterium | reverse complement strand
GCTGATGGTGTTATCGATACCAGCATCATTAATCCACCAGAACGTACACCTAACGTATCACTTTCAACAGGTGAGCAAACATTAGGTGAAGCTGCTAACACAGCAGACTTTACTAATACTGACTTTTTTGTACCACCAACAGGACTTGACATTGGTAAGTTTGGTATGGCATTGCTACTGATGGCTGTTGTTGGATTGCTCGTGATAGTCACTGCCACGAGGCGTAGTAAACGTGAGATGGAGCTGCAGGTGCTGACGCAGTAGTACCATGCCCCGTGCAGAGACCCCAGGTCGAGCCTGGGGTGACAGAGGGTGGGAAACGGCTTTACTTGTGTAGTAACGCACTTATTGGAACCACAGACAGGAGGATGCGCCACTTTTTTGGCGCATCCTCTTTTTAAGGCATGATAATCTCAGCAGTGAATAAGTCCATGTGTGCTTGGGCAAGCTCCGGTGATTCCTTGTGCGAAAAATAGTTTTGGATGGTCTTTAAAGCAACAACAACGTCAATATTTGCAGATGGTGAAAAGGTGACCTCTGCCACTAGAAGCCAGCTTTTCTGATGTTACTCCAAAATTCCCCAGAAGAAAGCATGTGGGTACGACCAGATTCGTAGTCCTCTTCTCTGCGACGCAGTACTTCAAGGTCACTTTTGACCTGCAAAGCTCTCTGCTCTTCTTCGTGGCGTCGAACTTCTTGTTCAATATTTAGTTCTGCTGTCTGTGACATAGTGAGACCTCGCTTGAGCAATGGCGCTATTTTTGGCGTTTACTATTATAGCAATATCAAGAAGTAGCGAAAATCTGCTAAATGCTAAATGCACAGATTACCCACCCGCTGTACCCTGTGCTAAAATGTGTATACACTTTTGTATACAAACTTCTAACACGGAGGAATCCATGCAGGAATTGCGACAGTATGACGATGCAATCAGTGCACGTCTAGAAGAGTTCGAGCAGCGTTATCAGATGCTGCGAGACGCCGACCGTTACTTTTATTTGCAGCCAGTGGTGGGCAAGGTCAATAATCGGGTGACCATGGCTGATGGGCAAGAGCTTATCATGTTGGCATCTTATTCGTATCTGGGTCTGATGGGTCACGAGGGTATCGAGGCTGCTGCAAAACAGGCGATTGACCAGTACGGTACGGGTGCTGGTGGCGTGCGTTTGCTGACGGGCACGACCGACCTGCATGAACGGCTCGAGGCACGTGTCGCTGCCTATTCTGCGCGCGAGGATGCCTGTGTGTATTCCAGCGGCTTTCTGACTAATGTTGCGATTATCACTGCGCTGACAACGCCAAAAGACATGGTTGTCATGGACAAGCTTAATCATGCCTCGATTGTGGATGGCTGTATGCTCTCAGGCGCGCGCTGGCGTACCTATCGTCATAATGATATGGATCACCTCGAAAGTATTTTGCGCCGCGCAAAAGGAAAGTACGAATCCACGCTGGTGATTGCTGATTCGGTCTTTTCGATGGATGGCGATATGTGTGACTTGCCTGCGCTGCGACGTATCTGTGATGACTACGGTGCGCGTCTGATGATTGACGAGGCGCATTCGGTGGGTGCCTTGGGTGCAACGGGCAAGGGTATCGAAGAGCACTTTGACATGCTGGGTTCGATTGACATTAAAATGGGCACGCTCTCAAAGGCGATTCCTTCGGTGGGAGGATATGTGGCGGGGGATCGCAAGCTGATTAATTTCTTAAAGCATAACTCGCGTCCCTTTATTTTTAGTGCTGGTCTGCCGCCAGCGCAGTGTGCAACAGCCATCGCTGCCCTGGACGTGATCGAAAGCGAGCCCTGGCGTGTGCAGCGTTTGCAGGCTGTTCAGGGTGACTATGCGCGTGGTTTGCTGCAGCTGGGCTTTAACACCATGGACACCAGCACGGCAATCGTTCCCGTTCACATAGGTGACGAGATGAAAACGCTCGATTTGACGCGCAAGCTGTTTGACTACGGCGTCTTTGTCTGCCCCATTGTGCATCCCGCCGTACCCAAAGGAACCGAGCGTCTGCGTACCTGTCTGATGGCAACACACACAGAAGAAGATCTTGCGACCATTTTTGAGATGTTCGAGCGCGCTGGCAAAGAGCTTGACCTTATCTAGCATCGCCTGCCGCTGCTGAACACTTTGCGTGCTTGCGAGCTTAGTTGGTAGAATAGCTTTATGACTGAAGCAAAGCAAAAAACGGTTCTGCTGGGCATTTGCGGCGGCATTGCTGCCTACAAAATGTGTGATGTCGCGCGCCAGCTGGTACGTGGCGGTTACCGGGTCAAAGTTGTGATGACCAAACATGCCCAAGAGTTTGTTGGTGCCGCCACCTTTCGTTCGCTGACGGGAAACCCTGTTGCGACCCAGCTCTTTGACGACCCGCATGCGCCTATCAATCACATCAGCCTGGCACAAGAGGCCGATGTCTTCCTCATCGCGCCGGCAACGGCAAATATCATCGCAAAACTGGCGCAGGGTCGTGCAGGCGACCTGCTGACAACCACGGCACTTGCCTATCAGGGGCCGCTGCTGGTGGCACCCGCCATGAACACGCAGATGTACCTTGACCCTGCCACCCAGACCAATATGGCGCTGCTGCAGGCGCGCGGTGTCGAAATCATCGGTCCGGCATCAGGCGAGCTAGCATGTGGCATTAGCGGAGCCGGTCGTATGGTTGCCGTAGCTGATTTGCGCACAGCGGTGGAGGAGTCTGTCCAGACCAGCACCAGCCTTGCGGGTACAACAGTGCTCATTAGTGCTGGACCAACTCAAGAATATTTTGACCCGGTGCGCTATCTGACTAATCGCTCGTCAGGCAAGATGGGTCTTGCGCTGGCACGTGCGGCACTGCGCCGCGGGGCCAAGGTTGTTCTGGTTTTAGGTCCGGTCACAGAAGCAGTGCCCGTGAACAACAGGCTGCAGCGCATCGACGTGGTCTCGACTGAGGACATGCGCGCTGCCATGCTGCAAGCCGCCCCAGACGCTGACCTGATACTGTGTGCTGCGGCTGTTGCTGACTACAAGCCCTCTGAAACCTCGCTCGCAAAAATCAAGAAGTACTCGCTTTCTGCAAGTGCACCTGAAGGTGACGCACCCCAGCGCGTAAGCATAGACTTCAGCTTTAACCCTGACATTTTGGCAGAACTGGGTCAGCTGAAAGCAAAGGGTGTGCTAAAAGACGGCATGACGCTGGTAGGATTTGCGGCAGAAACGGACAATCTGGACAAAAACGTGCAGAAAAAACTTGCCAGCAAGGGAGCCGACTTCATCGTAGCAAACGACGTATCACGTGCAGACATCGGCTTTGAGTCTGATGAAAACGAGGCACGTATTTTCTCGCAGCAGGGAATGGACGAGCTTCTTCCGAAAGCTTCGAAGATACAAGTCGCCCAACAAATCCTGGATTTGGTTTGTTCTAGCAGCGCGTGAATCGCTCGTTTGTGATGCTGTAAACGACACGACCGTCAAGGTCGCTTACGTTTCCATCACCACAAGCCTCACGCCCACGCACTGCTAGAACAAACCAAGCTAGCAGCAGGTGAGTATGTTAAACTATCCTCTTGCGTCGGGCTGTGGCGCAGTATGGTAGCGCACATGACTGGGGGTCATGGGGTCGTTGGTTCAAATCCAATCAGCCCGACCATTGCGTTTGTGTTCAAATCCAATCAGCCCGACCATTTTAGGTTCCCGCAGATGCTTTTTTGATGAATCTGCGCCTGTCGCGTGACAAATCATGAACATTTTGAGGAAGTACGACCATAGCTGCTAGAATTTTCACCTACACCAGAAATGGTGCGTATGTACGTGAAATGACAGCCACTATGGCTGATATGTAGATGACACCTAAACGAAAGTGAG
>WREJ01000117.1 GCA_009779395.1 Coriobacteriia bacterium | reverse complement strand
CAGTCGCCCCGTCTGACTGCCACCACCAGTCCAGCGAAAGTTGCTCTTTGCTAGCTGGCTGTTATCGCTGAACAACGTCAGTCTTTCAGTAATGGACTGCCTCACTAGTGTCTCTCCCCAGTGTTTATGGAAGCATCGTCACCCTTGCCCCCTGATTAAAAGTTCGCACTACGCACATGCTATTATATGCTAAAGGTTGAGGGAGACCAATCGAGGGAGAGCTGGATTTACTATAGCACCATCCCTAGAAAAGGAAGTCATAGAGAAATCGAAAGAGCAGATACGGTCCTGTGCCAGCATCGCTACTGTCTTGAATTCTCACACCTAGCGCATCAATTTCGGCCTGGGTAAGTTGTACAGCAGCTGGAAGTGCTTCTTCATCGAAATGCTGGTACAGCATTTCAAGTGGAGTCATCTCGGGATCATCCATAAGTTTTGCTTGCCAGCCATCAACATATCTGTCAAGCAGCACGCAGGTAAAGCCGCCAATCATATAACCCTCTACAACCAAGCCATAATCAACATACACATCCTCGCGTGTTGCCAGAAGCGAAAGAGCGCTCTCTAAATCACTTTCATCTTTTATCTGGGCTGGGTAAGCTGAATACAGACAAGAAATAAGCTCATAGTAATAGGCAGTTCCTTCTATGCGATCAGTATATATTGAAGCCTTGTAATCATCTGGAAACTGCGCTTTGTAGTCCTCGTATGTGGCCAAGGCATCAAACATGGGCTGTGTGTTATTGGGTTCACTTACCGCTTTCAGCACCTGTCTAAGCAACAAGTTGCGCTTTGCACGAGCAGCAGTATCTTCCAAGAATTCCCCACGTCCCCTATTGGGCACCTCATCCATTTCTGCCCAATCCTCTTGTTGGACATGAAAGCCCTCATGAACAAAGGTAATGAAAGGGTCGTAGGTCCCAAGATGAGGATATTCTTCAAACAAGAGATAGTTTGTGATGTCATTTTCTGCAACGGCAACATACATACCGCCATCAAATTGAGAAAAGCCATTAAAGTAGGGAGTGCGCTGGGCGCCACGTTCTAAGACTTCGTCTTTTGAAAGAGATTTTATCGTACCATCAGGCTCTATCAGCCAAAAATCGTTCTTTCCAATTTCTTCGACAATGATAGATTGATTAGTGAGCGCGTTTTCGTGCCACAGCTTGGGCGCAACTTCATTGTATCTCTTGACTTGTCTTGCCAGTACATCCACATACTCATCAATCGTTGCCGGTTGAGGCATATGCGCCTGCACGCCCAAAGTTAATATGCCATCAGTTGCGGCTTCTATGCTTGGAACATCTGATGTTGGAACGGGAAATAATACCTTATGTCCTAAGAATACTCCGCCACACACAAGAAGTGCAAGGGAGACAATAATGGCAAGGAGGACTAGTGCGATCTTTTTGAACTTCTTCACGTTTACTCACCCTTTCTACTCTGATATCCTCAGAGCAGTATGAATGCCTGTTTCTTTACAGAGCACATGTTTCGGGCGGTCTCACACGCTTTAACATGATAATGCCATCAGTGTCCATAACACGAAATTTAACAAAATCCACAGAATAACAGAAGCAGTCAAGGGATTTCTGGCGGAGAGCGAGGGATTTGAACCCTCGATACGGCTACAAACCGTATACGCGCTTAGCAGGCGCGCGCCTTCAACCACTCGGCCAGCTCTCCGTTTTTACCACAAATAGCGATATTTGCGCTAAGTGAGCATATCACAACTCGCCTTTAAGCGGTATAGTAGCGTATATGGAAATGCGCTCCCCCATAAAAACGATGCCGCAAGCCCTTACTCCCGTCATTGCCGACGACGAATATTACATGCGTCTTGCGCTGAAAGAAGCCGCGTGTGCAGCCGCTGCCGGAGAGGTGCCCATAGGGGCTGTAGTCGTCAATGCAGACGGCGTTATTGCCACGGGTCATAATCGGCGAGAGCTTGACCAGGACCCCAGCGCACACGCAGAGTTGCTTGCTCTGCGCAGTGCCGCACAAAAACTGGGGCGTTGGCGTCTGGCAGACTGCAGCGTGTACGTGACGCTTGAGCCCTGTCCCATGTGCGCGGGATTAATGCAGCAGGCACGCATCAAGCGTTGCGTATACGCCACTGCAGACCCAAAGGCTGGTGCGCTGGGCACACTCTACCAGCTGCATGACGACCAACGACTGAATCACCACTTTCAGGTCAGCACAGGGGTGCTTGCTGATGAGTCACGTGCCTTGCTGCGTGACTTTTTTGCACAACTTCGCACAGAGAAGACTGCCTTATGACAGAGACAAAAATCGAAGAACAGCACGACAGCGAGCCCTATCAGGGACATCTTGAGGGTGTAGCGCGCAGGGACGCACTCGGCGTGCTTGCTTTTGCAGCTATTGTAATCCTGGGTGGATTGACGACCCTTGCTTTGCTTGCCAGTTGGCCGCAGTGGGTGCTTGCGATCTGCACGTTTCTGCTGGCGATTATCGCCCTTGTGCTTGCCTACAGCCACACGGTCAGGCGGCCTGACCATCTGCGGGCGCGGGAGTCTGACCGGATTTCGCGCACCGCCAACGAGGCGCTGACCTACATGGGCGAGGGTCTGACTGCAGAAAACGCCCAGGCGGTCTGCGAAGTTGTGTTGGCATCCAGTCCCAGCACGGTTGCTGTGGCTATTACCGACGACCAGCAGGTACTGGGATTTGCTGGACGCGGAGCCGACCACCATACGCCGGGCAGACCCATTGTGACCCGCGCAACGCGCACGGCACTCGAACGCAACGAGACGGTGGTCCTGACTTCAAAGGTAGCCATTGGCTGCCGTGACCCCCGCTGCCCTTTGCGTGCTGCTATTGTTGTTCCCCTCAAGGTTGGTGCTAGAGCGATTGGCACGCTTAAGTACTACTACCTGCGTGAAACCCAGCTTACCGAAACCGAGCTGGTTGCTGCAGAAGGTCTTGCTCGGCTACTTTCGACACAGCTGGTCATACACGAACTAGAAAATCAGGCAGCACTTGCCACCCAGCTTGAACTCAAAGCACTGCAAGCGCAAATCAACCCACACTTTTTGTTCAACACTATCAACACCATCAGTGCCTACGTGCGTACCGACGCAGAAACCGCCCGCCACCTGCTGCGCCAGTTCGCGGCCTTTTACCGCCGCACCCTTGAACACGCCGACCAACCCATCACTCTAGGGCTGGAAATCACCTTTCTTAAACAGTATTTCGAACTGGAAAAGGCACGCTTTGGTGATCAGGTCGACCTAATCTTAGACATCGACCAGGCAGCACTCGACCTGCCCATGCCCTCGTTTATGCTGCAACCGCTGGTCGAAAATGCGATTGGGCACGGAATGCACGACGATGGACGTTCTCTGCAGGTAAAAGTTTCTGTGGTGGAGTCTGACCAGGACTCTGACACCTGGCTAATCACGGTCACCGACAACGGCGTTGGCATGGACGCTGACTTTACCAGCAGGGTCTTTGAGAGGACGTCCAGTACCGGTCTGGGTGTTGCGCTGCGCAACGTAACCGACCGTCTGCGCGGTTTTTACGGCTCTGAAAGCGAGCTGCACATCGAAAGCGCGCCCGGCAAGGGCACAAAAGTTAGCTTCAGCGTAAAGAAGCTGCTTAATTAATGTTATACTGCACTACTTGCGCAAAGCGGAGGATTGCCCGAGATGGCTGAAGGGGCACGACTGGAAATCGTGTGTGCCGTTTGAAGCGGTACCCAGGGTTCGAATCCCTGATCCTCCGCCAGACACCACTAGGTGTCCCAACTCTGCGTCGAATCACAAAAAAGAGAAAGCTCACGTAGCTGACTACGCTTTACTTTCTCTTTTTTCGATTCTCCTTGATTTGAACCACCTAGAGGCGT
>WREJ01000116.1 GCA_009779395.1 Coriobacteriia bacterium | reverse complement strand
TGACTAGCACGTGAAGATAGGGTGGGAGTGCTGGACGCCCTCCTCCTCTGCTGCTTGGAATGCTGAAAAGTAAAAAGGTATCAGAGTGATACCTTTTATCTGCTGCTTACAATTTTTCCCAATTGTAACAATAAGGTAAACACCGCTGCACGATCTGCGCTTTGGGCGTATCATGGACTGATGCACTGTGCATTTGTTGGAGCGGAAAGAGGGCTTGTATATATGGACATCGAACAGTTAGTCAATCGCATAGAGGAACTAATTGACTCGTCAAAGGCTGTGCCACTGTCAAACAGCAAGATGGTTGACCCTGACGCTGTGTATGACATTATTGACGAAATTCGCAGTCAGTACCCTGAGGACCTAAAGCAAGCGCGCTGGATTGTTAAGCAGCGTCAAGAGATGACCGAAGAGGCCGAGCGCGAAGCGAACCGTATTCTTGAGGAAGCACAGGAGCGTGCACGCGAATTGGTCGCCGAGACCCAGATTGTCCGTGAAGCAGAGGCTCGTTCGCATGAAATTATGGAAGAGGCTCGTGCTAACGAGCGCGAAATTCGTCTGGGTGCCGAAGACTATGCTGACGAAATGCTGGCTAACCTCGAGGTTAACATGAGCAAGCTGCTGACTTCTGTTCAGCGTGGTCGTGACCGCCTGCAGGGAAAAAACCTCCAACGCTAAGACACTAAGACCTGAGGCGAACGTCTTATGAGCATTCCCGTCGACCTTAGTACTCTGATCGGTCAGGGCGCTGGTGCGTCTCTGACCATTTCTGGCGCAACACCGAAGAATTGCAGCCTCATGCAGTTTCGCCTGGGTGACATCGATTTTTCTGCAACACAAGCTATCAACTATGAACTGACTTTTACTCACGGTGGGGAGTGCGTCCAGGCAAGTGGACAGGCATTTCCGCACCTGGCAACCAAATGTGTGCGCTGCCTTTGTGATTTTACCTTTGCGACAGACATTGACTTGGAAGAAAGCTACTTTTTTGCCCCCTGCAGTGACGAACACGGCGATCCCTATCCGACTATTCCCGACGATCAGGTGATTGACATCGAGCCGCTGCTGTATCAGTCACTTTTGGTCAATGCTCCCTTTGCGCCCGTTCACGACCCCGATTGTCAGGGTTTGTGTGCCCTTTGTGGTGCTGATTTGAACCAAAGTGAGTGTGACTGTGTAGATGCCCCAGACTCGCATCATCCCTTTGCTATCTTGAAAGACTTGGTGTAAAGTAATACGCAGATAAATGCAGGACGAAAGTGAGACCGCCAAGATGAAATCAAGGTTTTTGCTGAAAGTGCTTTGTGCGCTGATGCTGGCACTGGCGACAAGTTTGCTTGTCGCTGTTCCTGTTTTTGCGGAGCAACCCCAGCAAGGAACAGAGGCACATCCAGCACAGGCAGCTTTGACAAAAGAGCTACGTATGCCCGAGGGTGTCGCTTCTCCTGATGCGACCTTTACCTTTCAGTTTGAATTGATTGGTCCTCTCTCGGGATCTCCCCGTGCTTCTATCAGTGATGTGACCCTGACCTTTGCGGCAGGCGAGACCTCGACTACAGCAGACGGTATTTCGACAATCCGCAAGCAATCAACGAACTTTTTAGCGGGTGCAAGCTTTCCCGCTTCGGGTCTTTACTCGTTTCGTGTAACAGAAGTTCCCTCGATACCGCAAGCTCTGCCGACTGGTGGCGTCATGCACTTCTCGCCCCTTGAATACGTCATTTACCTGCAGGTACGCGAGGGCGAGAGCAGCCTGTATGTAGCTGCTGTCTGGGCGGTGCTGGTAGGTGACGATGGAGAGTACGGTCCAAAAATCGACATCACACCTGGTGACACTGGCAACTACAGTGGCATGGTCTTTACCAATATCTTTATTCGCAACATAGGAGGTCCAGACCCCATCGAGGATGATCCTGCTCTTGCCGTTGGCAAAGAGGTCTATGGTGACTTGGCAGACCCCCTGTTGCTCTTTGACTTTGATGTTACCGTGTTTGCCCCAGCAATCATGGCTGAGATGGGTGGCTTGGCACCTTTGACGGTGTCTGCTTATATTGTTGATACGCTTGTCACGACGCCTTCGGCGGTAGGTCCGATTGGCTTTACCTTTGGACAAACTCAGCATATACAACTGCGTCATGGGCAAGAATTGCGCTTTCCTCTGCTGCCACTGGGAACTACCTACGAGGTAATCGAGTGGTCAACAGAAGAGTATCTGCCCAGCGCACATGTCACGACTGGTGGCGGAACTCCCGTGGGCTTTGTGGGTGCTGTCGGAGACGAGTTTTCGATTGGCGTCCAGGCAATAGCCGAGGGGGGCAAGAACTCAGCGCTCTTTCTGAATATTCATACCGATCCTGTTGGTGCTGGTTTTGCGACCGGTGCTCTGTTTTTCTGGCTGACCTTGAGCGTGATTCTTGCTTGTCTGGTCATGCTCGTGCTGCTGCGCTTGCGCCATGCGCGTGGTCAGCTAGCGACAGTTGAGGGGCCAGAAATGGATGAGCAAGCGACACTGTTTGAGAGAATGTGGAGAAAATTAGGAGAAATTTAATGACTTTTATGCAAGGTACAGACGCTTAGTATCAATTGTGTGCTAAACTAGACGACTGTTAAACCTTTGTACATGCAAAAATGCAGGTAAACAACGTAAGGTACTAAAGGAGAGAAATAATGTTAAAACGAGGACGTACTTCAAAACTGCTGCTTGCTCTGGTGCTTGTGGTAGCCGTGAGCGCATTTGTTGCGGCAATTGCATTCGCAAATGAGCCGCCAGGGGGCTATGGAACACTAGAAGCTCCTGCGCAGGCAGTTGTGACCAAGGAACTGAGAATGCCTGAGGGCACCACACCACCTGAAGGTCTTGCCTTCCAATTTACTTTTACCCAGCTGCCAGAAGTTGGTGACCCAGATGTTGGTCGACCAAGTGGTGGACGAGCAGGAGCCTCCATTCCGACTACAACGATTGCTTTCTCGGCAACAGATACGGGAACAGTCACAGGCGGAATCCTGAGCATTGTCAAAGAGTCAGGAGACTTCCTCGCTAATGCAACCTTCCCTGGCAATCCAGATCAGGGTGGTATCTTTATCTTTGACGTAAGAGAAACACAGACTATTGCTGGCGGAACTCTTCGCGACGATGCTGAGGCACGTGAAGTAGTGACATTCGATGAAGTTGTCTATCAGCTGCACGTGATGGTCAGAACAGAAGAAGGTCAAAGATATATATGGGCCGTCTGGGCACAGGAGTACGGAGTAGACCTGTTTGACGGACCTGTCATGGGCGGAAAGATTGACGTTAGCCCCGACCCAGTAGAAGGTTTGGGTATGCGCTTTGTCAATAACTTCGTCAGAACAGTGATTGTTGACCGCGATCCTGATGATCCTGATCCAAATGATCCACTTCTTGCAAGAGCACCTCTGGTTGTCAGCAAGGAAATCACCGGTGACTTCGCGAGCTTTGATGACGTGTTTGACTTTGATATGCAACTAAGAATGCCTCGCATTGATGGTGAGTTCATCACAGATCAGACGGTCTTTACCGCATGGATTGTCGACACTAACAGTGACCCAGCAACAATTGCTGCGGTTGTACCGAATCCCATCGTCTTTACCCTTGGTACTGGCGGAGGAAGCGCTGATACTACCCAGATGCAGAGATTCCAACTGCGCGGCGGACAGGAACTGCGCTTTAGCGAGCTGCCCATTGGTATTACCTATACCCTAACCGAGCGCGCTCACGAAGAGTATCGTGCAACTGCTACGATTACCAGTGGTGGCAGCTTTGTTACTACCCTTAACGCAGGCGCCGTTGACACTGACCTTCCAACAGGTCCACGTCTGGTAGCTGACGACGGCAGTGCCGCCTCTGCTACAAAT
>WREJ01000115.1 GCA_009779395.1 Coriobacteriia bacterium | reverse complement strand
GTGGTATCGCTACTGTCATCTGCATATGACAGTCACATTAATGTATAAAGCACCCGTTCTGGGTGCAGCAAAAATTGTAACACCTCTTGCCACACTTCCTTAAAATGCTCATGTTTTGTTGCAAATGTAACCACACTGCCATTTTTGCACGTGTCACCAACAACTGTCAGAGTGCATCCAGGTGGGTGAAATTCGTGCTGATACCAAAACCAGGCGCCTCAGGGTGCGCTGTGAGTGAGCTTCGCGACTGTCACCAACAACTGTCAGAGTGCTCCAGATGTCGCAAATCAAGGAGGCTTGAAAAATCAAAAATGCTAAGCGTAGTGACCTACTCGTGCATTTTTAATTTTTCAAACGACGACGAGTTGTCTACGGCTTCACTACGCTCCGTTCGCTAGAATGATTGCTCCGCATCATTCGCTCACTTCACTTGTGTTGCGTCATCTGGTGTGCTCTGATGGTGTGCTCTTTCTAACAGTGTTAGCCGCAATAATAAGTCCAATCGCCAAAATCACCATCCACAGTAATACACTAATAACATCACCCAACTTACCTGCCTCGCCAGGTGGCGTATCTCCTGGGGTATTGGGTTCGTTGGGGACGCGGGTGTTGGTAACAACAGCCGTTGACCAGCCATCCTCATATTCTGGCTGCACAATGTCGATGGCAATGTCGTTGTTGGCACCACCTATGTCAATCCAGGGGGTAAAGACGCCATCTGCATAGGAACCCTCTTGGACGCTGTACTGGCGCAGCGGTAAATTGCCACTGGCATCAGGAGTCAGATGGAACAGCGGTAGTTCGTTAAAGCTGCCTATCCAGCTGTTTATTTCGCCCAGGTACAGCGGGTTTCTTAGCGGCACTAATAGGTCAGAGGCAACAAAGGGTGCGGGGTCATGGTAGAGCTGTATCCACACGCCCTCGTACTCGCCCTCGCCCTGCCAGACTTTTTCGACAGGTACTGCAGTAAACAGTACTTCGAACCTGCCGTTATTGCCCAGAATTTGCTGCTGCACAATACCTGAAAGCGTCGAGTCTTCATGGAAAGAGTTGGGCAGCGATGCCGTTATGTTGCTGGTTTTTGCCACCGC
Source organism: Coriobacteriia bacterium (assembly GCA_009779395.1). Taxonomy (GTDB): domain Bacteria; phylum Actinomycetota; class Coriobacteriia; order WRKU01; family WQUG01; genus WQVN01. The sequence goes on along the minus strand of WREJ01000115.1, from coordinate 2,872 downwards.
CCGATTATTGCCGCGCGGCGTACCATAGGCAATAAAGGGTTGTGCGTCAGTACCAGAAATGAGTGTGTTGCTATCAAGCAGCTGGAAGCTTTCGCCCAGATAGCTGGGGGCAGCAGTCGCGTCAAAATATTCTGTACGCACGTAGTACTGCGCGCCTGCACTAAAACTGCTTGCGATGGTAAATACTCCCCCTGATTGGGTGTACAGCCAGGTTTTGCCGTCACTTTCAGCGTCGCCTGTGTAGTAGTAGTAGGGATTTGAAATGTTGGGAACAAAGGCAGAGATTGTCCTGCTGGGGTCAAGGTCGATTCTCATGTTCCAGTCATTGGTATAAAAGTAGTAGCCATCCCCCGCGGCATTTCTGTGCGTTGTTTTGTACGAGGAAGAGAACAAGTCCAGGTCAAAGTCGGGGCGGAGTCCTACCGTGTAGCAGGCACGAATCGGTGCAACTTCTTCGATGTCGACAGCAACAACGGTGGTAGACCCTGGTGCATCAAACTGTGGCTTTACCGTACGCTGCGGAATCAAGCTAGCGGGAATGTACCACAGTGCCGCCTGCTGATCTGCTTCAAGTCTGAACAGAACCGCAGAGTGCATTTGTGGCGCAACAAAGCTTCCTGCCTGAAGGGCAGTGACAACCTGGAAGTACAGATACATCAAGTCAGTCGAAGTACCAGAAATGGGATCAGTTACTACTCCCTCAATCGAGTACAAAGCAACGGTACAGGTAGCACCGGCAGGGGCAGGCTGCACCGCACCACCACTACTGTAATAGCCACCAAGATAATTCAGATTACTGTCGGCGTACCACTGTATTTTTGTACTGTAGTCAGAACCGCCCTGATAGTACAGATTGCCACTTGCAATGCTGGATTGTATCAGCGCAACTGCTTGGGTCTGCGAAATACCCAGACGGTTCATCAAGACAGTAACATACGAGTTCCAGTTTGCCGATGTCTGATTATTGACAAGGTCATTTGCGAGAGTGCTTCCATTATAGATACTGTCATCGATGACAAAGCCCTGTGGTTGCTCAAAGACAAAACCTTGTCCAATGACGTCTTTAATTATGACGTTACCCGCAAAGTTGGGGTCGGTGTTTTCTGTGTCGGTCGCATACACCCCCGAGGTAATAATATTTTGCGCAATATTGGCAAAAGCATTGCTCAAAGCAGCCGAGTCATCAACCGGATAATAGCCGTCCACATAATCATAGTCAGTAATGTAGTAGGGTGTCGGTGCCGTATTAGCAATGCTTACAAGGGCAAGGTCGAGGGTAAGCATACCGTCAGGAACATTTAAGGTAGCAGGAAAGGTTATCGGCGCAGATGTTGCGATAAAGCTGTCCAGGATTGTTTTTGCGTTGTAGGTTGTTGACCCAAAGACACTGGTATTGTCCTGTGCGTTATTAGCAGGGTCTAAAACAGTCGGTGCATGGCTACCTTCGACGCCAACACCAATGGTATAAAAGGTTGCCTCGCCACCTGAAATGCCATAGTAATGTTCGCTCACTTGCTTTTTCCAGTAACTTGCCGTCAAGACAGTCAGCACGTCGACACCCATGTCGCTGGGATTGCCGTTGCCGTGGTCAAAGTTAGTGGCAGTGGCACCTGCCATGGTGTAGTCTGTCCACCCAAAGGTGGGATCACCGTCTGTCAGCAGAATAATATTAGGCCGACGAACCACCGTTGTACTGGTGTCGGGATCGGTGAAGGTTGTGTCCATATTAGCCATCAGCATCTCGGCCCCACGCACAATTCCTAGCTGCGTAGGAGTACCTCCTGCAACGGCAAAACTTGTCGGAATCGCAGGATTTGCTGCAGTAATCTGTGAATTAACTAAAATGGTCGACCCACTCAGCGTAAAGTGGTTACCCACAATTTCGTAGCGCCCTAAGGGCAGCACGGTAATTTCGCGCGCGATGCCGCGTGTGCCCGCATCCCAGGGGACGCGCTCGCCGCCATAGGCAACAACGCCGACACGATTTTCGGGATTAGCAGCCATCAGCTGCGTGATTGCTCCGTTTAGAGCATCGACCATAGCAGCGGCGCGGGTCTGGGTACCCAGATCGTTTTGCACCATACTGCCAGAAACGTCAATGATAAAGACTACGTCACTGGGGGTTGTGACGGTCTTGATGCAATAACCCTGCGACAGTGCCGACAGCAACACGCTGAAATCGGTCGTGTTTGTTGTGTCGACTACCTTGAGAGGTGTTCCTGCCCGTGTGTTGATAACGGTCTGGTCTGCACTGACCGACTTGTCTGTCCAGATGCGACCATTTTCGAGCGTCGTTGGACTGACCAGCGCAAGTAAATCGCTGGTATCGGGGTCGGCAACTTTAACCTGAGACAGCGGAATAGATACAGAAGAAGTCGCATATACCAGCATGGCACCCGCCAAAACCAGCAGCAGCATGACCAACACAGCCGCAACAAACGAACGAGATGCCCGCTTTGTGCCATCTGTTGACCCAAACATTGCAGCCATTTTAGCTGCTATGCAGTGTATGCTGGAACCTACCTTGCCCATAACGCACCTTCTCCCCCGAACCAAAGTACAGTCCGAATTGCCTCGATTCGCCGTGATTCGCTTTGAATCGAATGTAATAGTTGGTGTGCATATTCAGTTTATGCCAGGGAAGTCACCCCAAGCCATGCAGTTCTTCATTATATGTTCGAATCAGATTCTTCACAGGAATGAAACATGAAATGTCACAATTTTGTATCATTTGACAGCAGCGGATACAAGCGGCGGAGTTTGTCCATTACTGCAAGGATTTTTGCTGGTACAAGCCAGCATCGGTAAATCCCCGTTTGCGGTAGTACTCACGCGTACCAACAGAACTGATAACATTCAGCTTTCGGTAGCC
>WREJ01000114.1 GCA_009779395.1 Coriobacteriia bacterium | reverse complement strand
TCGATGGTCTGCGGCATGACGCCGTCGTCAGCAGCAACCACCAAAATGACGATGTCGGTAATGTTGGCACCACGCGCACGCATCGCCGTAAAGGCTTCGTGACCTGGCGTGTCGATAAAGGTGATGTTGCGTCCGTTCTTTTGCACCACCGAGGCACCAATATGTTGTGTAATACCACCAGCTTCGGTGGCAACGATGCCCGTTTCACGAATCGCATCAAGCAGCGAAGTCTTGCCGTGGTCAACGTGACCCATAACCGTTACGACAGGACTCCGTGGCTGCAAGTCTTCTGGTTTGTCCTCTTCAAAGGTCCAGGTCATCTCGTTTTCAGGACTTTGGATAACAACCGTACATTCCAGGTCCTCGGCAAGCAGTTCAATCAGTTCATTGCTGATGGGTTCGTTGACAGAAAGTGGCGTTCCCAGCATAAATAGAGTCTTAATCAGGTCGTTTGCAGCGACATCGAGTGCCTCGGCAAACTCGCCTAAGGTCAGACCTTCGCTGACGGTAATGGCGCCACCATCTGCTGCTGCAGAATGCAGGTGCGTATCTGCGGCACCCGTAGCGTTGGTATCTTTAATCAGTTCGTCTTCTGCTTGTGCTTTGCCTTTTTTCTTCTTTTTCTTGGCGCGACGAGACTCACCCTCAGTCTTTGCTGCCTCGACTTCGGCGCGCATTTCAGCAAGCACCTTTTCTTTTTGCAGCTTCTCTGCCTGGATCGCCATTTCTTTGTAGCGTTGGGCTTCCTCGGCTTCTTTGCGGGCAGCCTTTTCACGCTCGAGGCGTTCATGTTCTGCAGCAATGGCAGCTTCGAGGCTGCTTTTGCTGGCAACTCTCTTGGCGACTGGCTGTTTCTTTGCTGCTGGCGCAGCGGCTTTCTCTGCAGGCGCCTCTGTGGCTGCCTCGCTGGAAGTGGCATCTGCGGGTACTGCTGGCTGGGCTGCAGCCTCGGCTACATCGCTCGCTGCTTCAGCAGCGTCCTCTACTTCGGTCGCAGCCGCGGGAGTAGCCTCTGGGACAGCTGGCTGCTCGCTAGCAGTTGCGGGTGCCGGTGCTGGTCCTGACTCCGCCGCTTCTTCTGTACTGTCAGCTATTGCAGCTGTTGCAGCATCAGTCGCTTCAGCGGCTACTACATCACCTGCAGTGGGTGTCGGTTCTGTTGGAGTGTCTGTACTTGCTGTGTCATCTGCAGTGCTTGCAGCACCACCAGCGGCAGCAACAGCTGCAATCGCGGCTTCAACAACACCCGGCAAAGGAGCCTTTGATGCAGCGGCGACTTCGGCAGCACGCTGCTTTGCTTTTTCTTCGAGGCGCAGACGTTCTGCTTCGCGTGCCTGGCGCTCTTCTTCGCGTTTGCTGCGCGCGGCTTCTTCTGCTTTGCGGCGTTCTTCTTCTTCGGCGCGCTCACGTGCCTCTTCTTCGGCGCGTGCCTTTGCCTCTTCTGCCTCGGCAACAGCACGTGCTTCGGCGACCTCAGCCTGACGCTGAGCAATCAAGGGAGCGAGCTGCACACGCACAATGTCAATGTAGGCATCGACCAGACTTGAAGACGGCGTTTTAGCCGGAATACCCAGCTTTTGTATCTCTTCAAGCAGCTCTTTGCTCTGCATACCAAACTCTTTAGCAAGTTCGTATATTTTCATGCCTGCCAAAGTCTCTCACTCCTTATTTCGCCACATTCACGTATGTCTCTACGCGTTCGCGTAGCTTGTGCATTGCTTCTTCGTCCCGTGTGTCGCGCCTGCCTGTCACCCGCGCGAATCTTCCTTTCGCAACTGCTGTTTCAAAACATTGGGCGCTAGAGCATGTCCATGCTCCCCGACCGGGCGCGCGCCTGCTCTGGTCAAACTCCACCTGCCCCTCACTGCCCTGCACAAAACGCAGCAGCTCTGTACGCGCTGCCTTTTTGCGACAGGCAACGCAGGTCCGCTGCGACAGCTTTGTCGTGTTCGCTGTGTCAGCCGGAGCAGCATTCACCTAGGCGTCCTCCTGGTCGGCGTGCACGCCACAATAGGCAGAGCCAGGACGCGCGTGATTGCGACAGCGAACACCGTCACGTGTTGTTGCCACGCAAATCACGTCAACCTGGTCAAGGTCGTCCATCAAAACGCTGGGCATGACCAGTCCGGCGACCTCTGCCATCTCGACACTCTTGATGTCGATGCGCCAGCCGGTCAGCTGTGCTGCCAAACGGGCGTTTTGCCCCTCTTTGCCAATCGCCAAAGACAGTTGATCGTTAGGTACAATGACGTTTGCCGTGTGGTTTGCCTCGTCAATCATGACACGGTCAACACGAGCAGGCGACAGCGCGTTTGCCACAAAAACCTCGGGGTTTTCGTCCCAGGCAATAATGTCAATGCGCTCGCCGCGCAAATCAGCAACGACGTTGCGCACGCGGCTACCACCAGGACCCACACAGGCACCAACAGGGTCAAGTCCTGGTTCGCGACTTGCCACGGCAACCTTTGAACGAATGCCTGCCTCGCGTACAATGCTTTTGAACTCGACAATGCCGTCATAGACTTCGGGAACTTCGATTTCAAAGAGACGCTTGATTAGTCCCGGGTGCTTGCGCGAAACAAGAATGGATGACTCATTTGCTTTTTGCACGCGGCGCACGTCAACAATGTAGACCTTTAGACGCTCGTTAAAGCGGTAGTGTTCGTTGCTGGGAGACTCGCTTGCTGGCAGTTCTGCTTCGAGGTCCTCGCCCAACTTGACGATGGTGAATTTGCGATTTGTCTGCTGGACTGGACCGGAGACCATCTCGCCAATCCGTCCGACAAAATCCTCGAAAATACGCTCACGGCGCGCATCGCGCACCATGGCACCGATGACACTTTTTGCCTGGTGAGCCGCAATGCGCGAGACCTCAGGTGGGGTCACGTCTTTTTCTTCGTACTGGCGCACTTCGCCCTCTTCGGGTTCAGTTTCGGGGTCAAAATCACCCAGTGGAATCAGTTCATATACGTAAATCGAGCCCGTCTCACGGTCGAGTATAACCCGCGCCTGATTTTCCAGCTTGAGGACGCGCTCGTACACCGGCGCAAGATTTTGCTCAAGCCGGTCAAGCAACTCATACTCATCAATGCCATGCGTATGAGCAATCTCTTTAAAAGCTGCCATTAAACCTAAATCAGCCATGCTAGCGTGTTCCTTTCCTGCGTAATTCTCTCGTTGGTGCAATGCCTTTTGCGCGGTGGGCGCGTGCTGTGGTCAGACTTGTCGCCTGCTGCGTCCCCCGGGTGAGGACACCTCGAGGGTATAGGACGTGTCGATGACTTCGTCAAGCAGTGTCGCCAGCCACCTGTTGGCAGCCGCCAAGTCATCAATCCCGATGCCATCCTCTTTGTCCAAATACACAACAACAATGGGATTGTGAGTCTGACCTTTAATCTCTACATCAATCAGCTGCAGCTGGTGCGTGCTAGCCAGACTGTCTATCTGGTCAAACAATTCAGCGGCAAAGGCTTCCCTCTTCACAATACCCATCCGTTCCTGTCACTTGAACACGTCAAAAATGCGTCAAAAGTACATCACAAGCGAAAAGAAGCGGGTCACAGACCCACTTCCCAGTAATGTACACCTCTAGTAAATACGCCCGTCAGTAACTAAGGGGCGTAGGAGAAAATGGTAACACAAACAACATGATACGTCCATTAGGGCACACCCTAAACGCTGTAATTTAGTAGGGGCGCGCTCCTGTTTGTCAGGAGCGCGCCCCTCTTTGCCGGAAGAAAGTCGTCAGTAGCTAAGTACTTGCATCTCCATCTCGCGATGTCTGCGTCTGGTAGCAGTGATTAGTACCAGCAACACGGCAACTGCAAGCACTGCCAACACTGTCAAAAAGTTACCGGTGACAAAACCTGTTGGTAGTACTTCCATGTTTTCGTTAACAAAGTCTGCTCTGTTGGCAGCTTCACCCAGCATTTGTTCTTCTGTAGAAAGTCGTACATTTGCTGCATTTTCTGCTGCAGTAATTACAGAT
>WREJ01000113.1 GCA_009779395.1 Coriobacteriia bacterium | reverse complement strand
GTGACTTTGTTAGGCTGGAGTCCAACGAAGAGGGTGTCGTCGAGGACGTGACCTGGCGCAACACAACCATTCGCCGCATCACCGGCGAGCTGGTCATCGTGCCTAACTCGAATCTGGCACGTTCTCAGGTCATCAATTTCAGCCGCAACGCCAACGCCTACAACCTGATAATCCCAACCAAGGTGTCCTATGAAAACGACATCGAACAAGTCATGGACATCATGCGCGAGGTTGCCACTGATCTTATGGAGCGTTCCCATTACGTTCACAAAGAACAGGACCCGCGCATTATCGTGACCGCTAATTCAGAACGGGGCATTTCGCTTGCTACTATTTTGCCCGTTGTTGCCTATAATATGCGCGGTCGCATTATCTCGGAGTACCTCGAAGACATGCAACAACGCTTCAAAAAGGCAGATATTATCCAACCGCAAATCGTTTTGCCCGAAAAGTGATTGTTTTAGGCGAAAAGTGATGTTTCTGCTTGCAGTTTCCAGTACTATAGTCTACAGGGATTGCACGTCCCGATGAGGGAAGTAGCGGCAAAAGGAGACTCGGTGTCTACAGTACGGAGTGAAGTGCCTAACAGGGCAGCAAGAGGTAACCGAAAATTGGTCAATCTGTTCAAGGGAATCATACTCTCTGTTTTGTTTCTGCCCTGGATTATTGTTGCTTGCCTGTGGCTGAATTGCTGCGGCGCAGGTGAGAACTGTGCCGAAGAGCTGGCTGACTACCGTGCACAAATTACCCAGCTTGAATACCAGCAGACACAGACAGAAGCAGAACTGCAAAAAGCAAGCCGCGAAAAGCAGTCGCTGGAACAAACACTAGCGCAGAAAGAAGCTGCGTACAAAAAAGATGATGACAGCGGTACTAATCCCGCCAGCACTGGTACGTACTCCTCCTCCCCCGCATCTGATGGTGCAGAGATCGGCGGAAGTAGCCTTTCAGCAGCACGCATCGAAGAACTTGCGCGGGAAGTCATCGTGGGACGCTGGAATAATGGACGTGCTCGCGTGATTCTTTTGCAGGACGCAGGCTATGACCACAGAACCATTCAGCAGCGGGTAAACGAGATAATTTGGAACAAGTAGCCAAACGCGGGGAAACTGCGCGGCAATCTGTAGTACTATATTTACAGTGTTTGAGGTGAAAGGAAATCAAGGTGGCAGGCGAAATGCGCGACAGCTTTAGACAGGCACTATCAGAACTGTTTCTGGGTGGAGCAAAACAGGGTGAGAGTTCTGCAAGTGAGCAGCCGACTCTGGTACCCTCTGTTCCCGGTACGCCTCCGCGTGAACCCGATGCGGTTATTCCAGCGGCAGTACGGCTGATAGATTCTGCATCGTCACGACCTGCTGCTGGGGCAGAAATGACACCCGACTCAAGCCCAGCTGGCGAGCAATTTGCCAGAATGAATGCAGAAATGTCGTCCAATGTCTTTGATTCTGCCAGCAGTGTCCAGCAAATGACAATCGCAGACGCAGACGGCGACGATGCTGCCACAGCAGACACAGCAGACGAAACCACTATGCCACCCGTCTTTTCTGCAGATGATTACGCGACTGCCCCTGCTGATGATTCAGCAGACCCGTCTACAGACGAAGCAGGCGAGACAGACGCAGAACCAGCACCGCCAGTACGAAATCTACGCCCCACCATTATCGCCGAAGGCACCGAAATCAAGGGTACGGTCACCTTTGGGTCAAACGCCGAAGTCTATGGCGTGCTGCACGGCGATGTCACCAGCCGCAGCAACATTGTGTCAAACGCTGGCTCTATCGTTGGTGATGTTAAGGCAAACAACATGGACATGGTCAACGCTGAGTTGCGCGGAGACGTTGCGACCACGGGCGACTTTAGAATGAACGACAAATCTACCCTGACCGGAAACGTCGAAGCATCACGCATGGACCTGCGCGGTACTCTTACCGGAGACACCACCGTATTCCATGAACTGAATGTTCACAGTAGTGCTGTCGTCTCTGGTGATATCGAGGCTGAATCTATCGCTATTGGACACGGCGCACGGCTACGTGGCTTTGTTAATGTCGGAAGTGACGACGACCAGTAGCAAGCATTACCATACCAGCCGCGTCAGCTGCTGCTATTACTTCTTCGTCGCGCATCGAGCCGCCTGGCTGGATTAATGCCGTAATTCCCGCCTGCGCAAGTACTGAAACGGTGTCAGGAAAAGGTACAAAGGCATCTGACGCTGCTACACATCCCGCAGGAACGCTCGTCGCGTCTGCATCATCTGCTGATTGACTTGCCTGGCTGATAGCAACGCGCGCTGCGTTGACACGATTGGGCTGTCCTGCTCCCATGCCTAACATTGCACGGTCTTTTACAATCACGATGGCGTTACTTTTGACACTTTTGCAGACCTTCCAGGCAAACAGCAGGTCTTGCAGCTGCTGCTGGCTGGGTTGTGCCTTGCTGACAACGCTAAAGGTAGCAGGGTCTTCGCAGGCAGTGTCTTCACTTTGGGCAAGAATGCCGCCTTCTACGCTGCGGAGCTGCGACCAGCGCGGTACGTCTGTCCGGTCGCAGGCACTGCCAGCTGCTGGTGGCTGGTCCTGTGGTGGACAGACTCCGCCGGTTTCTAAAATACGCAGATTAGGCTTGGTCGCAAACAACTCAAGTGCAGCGTCCTCATAGCTGGGAGCAATGATGACTTCGACAAATTGCTTGGTAGCAAAGATGGCTTGTGCGAGGGCAGCAGTCAGCGGTCGGTTCAGCGCGATGATGCCGCCAAAAGCACTCAAGGGGTCACCCGCCCAGGCCTTTTGATAGGCAGCCACCAGGTCATCGTCGCTTGCAGCACCGCAAGGATTGGTGTGTTTGACTATCACGCAACTGGGATCAGTAAACTCGCGCACGGCAGCCCAGGCAGCATCGGTGTCCAAAATATTATTGTAGGACAACTCTTTGCCCTGCCGCTGAACAGCAGCAGCCAGACTGTGCGCATTGCAGTCTTTGTAGCGATAGTAGGCAGCTGTCTGGTGTGGATTCTCTCCGTAGCGCAAGTCTTGGATTTTTTCGAGAGTCAGTACCAGATCGCCCCCGTCCGCTGCTGATGGTGCAGGTGCCAGGTGTGCGGCAATCATGGCATCGTATTGTGCTGTCAGCGCAAAGGCATCTGCTGCCAATTTTTTGCGAGTTGTAAGGGTGGTACAGCCCTCGTGTTCGCGCATTTCTGCCAAAATGTCGTCGTAGCAAGCTGGGTCGGTAAGCACCGTGACGCTGGCACTGTTTTTTGCCGCGCTGCGCAGCATACTAGGACCGCCAATGTCGATATGTTCTACTGCCACATCCTCGTTTGCCCCCTGTGCAATAGCGTCAGCAAAGGCATAGAGGTTGACGACCACCAGATCAATGGGCACAATGCCGTGCTTGTGTGCCGCTGCTAGGTGTGTCGCGCTGTCACGACGCGCCAGCAGCGCGCCATGCACCTTTGGGTGAAGTGTCTTGATGCGACCGTCCATCATCTCGGGAAAGCCGGTGACTTCCTCGATGGCGGTCACCGCGATACCTGCGTCTTTAAGGGTGCGCGCCGTCCCTCCTGTCGAGACTACCTGCACCGCAAATTCATCAACTAAGACGTGGCAGAAATCAACAATGCCGCTTTTGTCGGTTACCGACACCAGAGCACGTTTAATTGTGGGGTTTGACACGGCGTTTCCTCTCAGGCAATCTGTGGCACTCTATGGCATTCTATGGGCGGTCTGTGGCAATGAGCACTTTGTTGTCAACAAGGCTGATGCGACCTGCTGCAATCAGCTGCAACACTGCGGGGTACAGGCGATGTTCTACAGCATGGACGCGCTCCGCCAAAGTTTCAAGGGTATCGTCAGGCATGATGGGCACCGCTTCTTGGGCGATGATGGGTCCCTGGTCAAAGACTTCGTTGGCGATGTGTACGGTCACGCCCGTCACGCGCACGCCAGCGGCGAGGGCATCACGCAAAGCATGAGCCCCCGGAAAAGCCGGCAACAGCGAGGGATGCAGGTTCAACACGCG
>WREJ01000112.1 GCA_009779395.1 Coriobacteriia bacterium | reverse complement strand
TCGCATTTACCCCTCACGGGTTCGAGTCCAAACTCTGCCAACTCAAACCACCTCAATACCTGTCATACTACCGTTCTAAAAACTGGCAGGCCAGGAGGGACTCGAACCCCCATCATCCGGTTTTGGAGACCGGCGCTCTAGCCAATTGGAGCTACTGGCCTGTGCCTGCGAGACCTGTGTTAGCGGGTCTCTTTGTGAAGCGTGTGCTTCTTGTCCCACTTGCAGTACTTCTTGAACTCGATGCGTTCAGGATTATTCTGCTTGTTCTTTTTCGTCGTATAGTTCCGACGCTTGCACTCGGTGCAAGCAAGCGTAACTAGCGTTCTCATAATATACCTTTCAAAGTGGGAGAGCTGTCCAGTACTGGACAAACTCTCCCGCCATATCAATAAACTATTTGATAATCTTCGTTACACGACCCGAACCAACGGTGCGTCCACCCTCGCGGATAGCAAAGCGCAGACCCTCTTCCATTGCGATGGGCGAAATCAGCTCGCCGCGCACGACCACGTTGTCGCCAGGCATGACCATTTCGACACCTTCGGGAAGGTGAGCGATACCAGTAACGTCAGTGGTACGGAAGTAGAACTGAGGACGATATCCATCAAAGAATGGTGTGTGGCGTCCGCCTTCTTCTTTGGTCAGAACGTAGACCTGACCCTCGAACTCGGTGTGTGGTGTTACGCTACCGGGCGCACAAAGTACCTGGCCGCGCTCGATATCTTCACGCTTGGTTCCGCGCAGCAGTACGCCAATGTTGTCGCCTGCTTCTGCACGGTCAAGGATTTTCTTGAACATCTCAACACCGGTTACCGTTGTCTTGACGGTTGGGCGAATACCTACGATTTCGACTTCATTGCCAGTTTCGACAACGCCGCGCTCGACACGACCGGTGGCAACGGTGCCGCGACCGGTAATGGTGAACACGTCTTCGACTGCCATAAGGAATGGCTTTTCGATGTCACGCTTTGGCAGTGGGATGTAGGTGTCAACTTCGTGCATCAGTTCGTCGATTTTGTCATTCCACTCGCTGTCACCCTCTGACTCGAGTGCCTTTAGGGCTGAGCCGCGAATAATGGGAGTGTCATCACCAGGGAACTCGTTGTCGGTCAAGAGTTCGCGTACTTCCATCTCGACCAGTTCAATCAGTTCCTCGTCATCGACCATGTCACACTTGTTGAGAAAGACCACGATGTAGGGAACGCCTACCTGACGAGCAAGCAGGATGTGCTCGCGCGTTTGCGCCATAGGACCGTCAGTTGCAGCGATTACCAAAATCGCGCCGTCCATCTGAGCAGCACCGGTAATCATGTTCTTTACGTAGTCAGCATGTCCTGGACAGTCAACGTGTGCGTAGTGACGGCTGGGCGTCTCGTACTCGACGTGTGCGATTGCGATGGTAATACCGCGCTCGCGCTCTTCAGGAGCCTTGTCAATCTGATCAAATGGGGTAAAGTCGGCGAACCCAAGTCCCGCCTGACGCTTTGTGATTGCAGCGGTCAACGTGGTTTTACCATGGTCAACGTGACCAATAGTACCAACGTTAACATGCGGCTTAGTACGCTCAAACTTTTCTTTTGCCATTGTTATGTCCCTCCTTTGGGAGCTTGTTCGACAAAACACTCGCCTTTGGCTTGCCTAGAGCGTTTTGTCATAATTCCTTTGCGGTAACCAATACTTCGCACTGTATTTACTCTCTATCAAAACATGTAGGCAGCAAAGCTGCTGCGACCTACATGAGTACTACCTGGTAGCGGTGACTGGATTTGAACCAGTGACTCCACGGGTATGAACCGTGTGCTCTGACCACCTGAGCTACACCGCCATTTGACTCGGTCTAGTTTCGCGTGCATCTGCGCCTCTATACCTTCGTCAAAATCATCATGGCGGCTTACTTTCCGCCTCGATACTTTCGTCAAATCATGTGGCGAATTCTGGAGCCTATAACCAGACTTGAACTGGTGACCTCTTCCTTACCAAGGAAGTGCTCTACCTCCTGAGCTATATAGGCTCATGCTACACGTTCCATCCATCCATTCATAAAAAATGGGTGTTCCTAACGTTGTCTGGGTTGTGAGATTGAATGCGACGCGTACAACGTACGCGAGTATTCAATATCGCAGACCAGGCGGCGTTAGGTGGTGGGGGCGATTGGATTTGAACCAACGTAGGCGTAGCCAACGGGTTTACAGCCCGTCCCCTTTAGCCGCTCGGGCACACCCCCACATTTCGCGCTTTCTTTCATGGGTAAAACTATACGACTGTCAAGTTGCCTTCGTACCCTGTGCGTACCAGCTAGTACCCTCAGTTACGCACGAAAAGCTTGTACCCACCAGGTACAAGCATAATGAGTGTAGAGGGAAAAACACACACTGTCAACCTAAGCCACGCCCCCGCGCGTGTCTAGGTACTGCCCGAGCGACGTGCAGACTTTTTTTGTTGCTTTGCACTGCCGCCACCACGCTTGCGACCTTTTGTGCCACGAGCTTTAAAGCTATAGATGGGCTTGAAGTGGTCAAGAACCTGTGCACTTGGTGCCATCAGCTGCGCAATCTCGCTGCCGTCTTTGTATGCCATGGGGCTCTCGTCAAGCGTGTCATCGTGAACGCTGGTCGAGTAAATACCCTCCATACGCTGGACAAACTCTGCCATGTCTAAAGATTTAAAAGCACGACTACGCGAGAGAGTACGTCCAGCACCGTGAGGAGCCGATTGGTTCCAATCAGCGTTGCCTTTGCCACGACACAGCAACATGCCGTCTGCCATGTTCAGCGGCAGCAGGAACAGCTCGTCGTGCAGGGCGCGTACGGCTCCCTTGCGCAAAATGTGATGGTCGCTGGTGTTTTTACTCTCCCCCGTGCTCGCTGGTTCACCACCCAAGTCGCCACCCAGGTCAATGTAGTTGTGAATCGTTGTGATGCTGCGGTCAAAAATCTGATTGTTGTCAGGGTCAAGACCTAAAAACTCGAGGATGTCGGCACAGATCGCGATACGGTTTAAAGTCGCGTATTCCTGCATGATTTTCATGTCAGCCAAGTAGTCGTCTAACAAATCACCACTCAGGTATTTCAGATCGCGAGGAACATCTGCCCCACAGGTTAGCTCTGCGAGCTTTTGATAGTGCAGCGCAATCTGCAGACCCAGATTACGGCTACCACTATGAATGCTCAGCCAGGCTTCGCCTGTACTGTCAGTTCCAATCTCGATAAAGTGATTGCCGCCACCCAGTGTTCCCACCGAAGCAAGCGCATCGTCAAGCCGGTACTTTGCCGGCGCGTCCCAGCGCAGATTTTCGATGTCGGTCTGTTGCGCCAAGGGACTCAGCCGCAGGTCTTTGCGTTTTGCAAATCCCGAGGGAATATTCTTGCGAATAAAGCGGTCGAGTTCGACCAGATGTAGAGCATCTGCGTTACTTCCCACAAGTGGTGTCGCCATAACACCACAGCCAATATCGACACCCACCAGGTTGGGGCAGACTTTGTCGCTAATGCGCATGGTAGTGCCAATAACACTGCCAGCACCTGCATGAACATCAGGCATCACCCGCAGATTCGCCTGTTCTGCCAAAGGCGTATTCAGCAGCTGCAGGACTTGTTCGACAGCACCAGCCTCGACCTGGGAATTGTAAATTATGCCCTCGCCAAAACGACCCGCGAGTTTCTTCATGGCAGCACACACCTTAGCTGCATAGTTGCGCATCTTTCAGTCATGGTCGTGCTCCTCCTCCTGTGCCTGGCGTCACTACGAGCGCGCAAACCTGACGACCAGATAGGCAAAGACCCCCAGAAAGAAGCTGAGTAAGACCAACCAAGTTCCCAAACGTCCAATCAACGCCTGGCTGAGGATGACCAGCGCAGCACCCAGCGCAAAATACAGACCGGCACGGATAAGGTTGATTGTCCAGGCTTTCTTTTCTGGCAGGTCGGTGGTGGACTTTTCTTTGCTACGCAGCAGCCCCAGCAGCGCAAAGCTGCGCGATGCCATCAGGCAACCACCGGCACATGCCAGTCCCGTACCCGCAATAAACAAAATCAGACCGCCGCCATGTGCTCCGCCAATGAAGAGCAGAAGTAAGCCGTTGTCCATGAAAGAGTGCACCTCCTAGAGTAGTGCAATTTTAACAGAGACAGAGCACACCCTAAACGTTGTGTATTAGACAGGGGCACG
>WREJ01000111.1 GCA_009779395.1 Coriobacteriia bacterium | reverse complement strand
TGTCACCAACAACTGTCAGAGTGCTCCCGGTGGGTGAGATTCGTGCTGATACCAAAACTAGGTGCCTCAGGGTGCGCTGTGACGCACATGCGCGCCCGTAATTTTCCTAATAGTCGCCGTCGGATGAATCGTCAATCTACCACTGCAATCCAGCTTTTCGATACTGCAATTTTCGCCAATCTTGATGTCGTTGCCGTTGACTATTTGTGCACTGACTCCGCTGAGTTCGATAGTCGTTGCCTCGATGGTGTCTACCTTTGAAAACTTGCTGGCAAGCCACTTCATCAAAATGCTGCTTTGCGATTTGATGACAACCTTTTCGCCGACGATTTCGCCGGCGTTGATGTATCCTTCCGCGTCAATTAAATCTGCGTTGATCTCGCCACCCAGACAGGTGATAATGCCACGACAGCGAATGGTGCTCGCCTCGAGTTTTGACTGCGCTGCTTTTTTGCCCACGTTTAGGTAACCGTCAACGTCAATCACCTCGCTGCGCATATTACCCTTGATGTTGGCAACACCGTCACAGTCAAAGCTGCCTGCTTCGAGGTTTTTGTCACAATTAAGAATGCCCGCAACGTCCAGTATTTGCGCGCTTACATCGCCACTGCAGTTACAAACACCATCAATCGTCAGATGCTCGAAAGTACCGCCGGCAATGTTTAAAATCCCATCAAAATCTGTTCTCTGCATAATGTCTTACCCTTTCTTAGTCATCGCCAAAACGAGCAATGCGAATCTTTGCCACCAAATCTGCAAGCGAGGTCGTGCAAACAGGGGTAATACCCTGGTCAAACAGCGGCAGCCGCACACCGCGCGACAAAACTAGGTGCAGCGCACCCGCAACCTCGATTACTATGACTGCTGTATCTGCACTGCGGTCTTTGTCAAACAGCGGCAGACTACGCTCGATTAGCTGGTCAAGCTGATCCTGTGACAAATTGCGCTGCGCAGCAAGCTCGCTTAACATCACCAGAACAGCAATGTCGCCGCGACGGAACTCTTTTTTGTCCCTAAGGCAGTCGATGCGGTCAAGTATTCCTGCAGGAAGGACGTCCATGCCCAGAACACGTTTGCGCCCCAAAAGCGCGCTGTGCTCGGATGCCAAAATGCTGCGAATTTCCTCGAGGCTGTGGTCCTCTTTAAGGTCGAGGATCGCCTCGATGCGGTCAAGGATCTGTTCTTTGGGAAAGTAGGTTTCTTGCCCCGTGATAGCAGAGCGTTTGACAAACCACTCTTCGGGAATCAGCCGCTCGCGTTTCCAGCGATACAGCTGCCCGTAAGAAATGCCCGTACGTTCGAGCAACTCCTTTTTCGAGATTTCTGTCACGTTTCACTCCTTTCCCCATCAAAGGTCACCGTCCCAGCAGAAAGCAGTGGCAGTGCTTTTATGCTGTCTGTCTGAACTGTGCGTGGTTTTACCTACTCTTAGTGTAACAATGTTTTGTTACGTTCGTCAAGTCCTGCGCTATAATCGTAGGCATGTTATACGCACTTACATTTCTCGAGGGAGTCTTGACCTTTATCTCTCCCTGCCTGCTGCCCCTGATGCCTGTCTTTGTCAGCTATTTCGCCGGCACCGCCCTACAAGAGTCAGCAGAGGGACAAACAGAGGAAGGAACTCAGCCGTCCACAAGCCGCCGCTTTCGTATTTTAGGCAGCGCGCTTGCTTTTATGGCAGGCTTTACCCTCGTCTTTGTCACCCTCGGGGTCTTTGCGGGTACTGTGGGGTCGTTTATTACTCAGCATCAGCGTAGTGTTGAAATAATTGCCGGCAGCATTGTCATACTGTTTGGCTTGGGTTATTTGGGACTCTTTCGCCTGCCGACCCTGAAAGTCAGCCCCCAGCTATCAGGCCGCAAAGATGGTCTGCGCTCCTTCTTTTTTGGCATCGTCTTTTCGATTGGCTGGACACCCTGTGTCAGTGCTTTTCTGGGGTCAGCCTTGATGCTGGCAGCGGTTGCCGGTTCATGGTATCAGGGGGCTCTCCTCCTGCTGTTTTACTCGCTGGGACTAGGACTGCCGCTGGTTCTGACGGCACTGCTTATCGACGCGCTGCAGGGTGCCTTTGCCTTTATCAAGCGTCATTACCGCATTATCACCCGCATTTCTGGTATCCTACTGATTCTGATGGGGCTGCTCATCGCAAGCGGCCAAGCCTTCATTTTGACAGGCACACTGACACAATTTTCCTAAAGAATGGGGAGTCTGACCATGGGCAAGAGAAAAAATCTAATTATCGCGCTGTCTTTTGCTGTGCTGCTGATTGCCGTAATTGCCGGTGCTGCGGCTCTGCAGTCGCTGCTTCTGTCTGGCACAGATGATCTACTGCCCAACGGCAGCGATGACCCGTTGGTTGGTCAGCAGGCACCGACCTTTTACTTTAGTGACGCAGACGGTCACACTTTTTCGCTCCATGATTTTTACGGTACACCCATCGTTTTGAACTTTTGGGCAAGCTGGTGTCCCCCCTGCCAGATAGAAAAGCCACACTTTCAGCAGGCGTTTGAGCAGTACGGCGACCAGGCAAAGTTCATCATGATAAACGTCAGCGAAAACCCTGATGTCGTGCAGGCTTATCTGAAAGAGAATAACTACAGCTTCCCCGTCTATTTTGACGAGATAGATGACGCAGCGCGCGCCCTTGACGTGGTAAACATACCCACAACGGTATTTATCGACGCAGAGGGTGTCATTACTGCCAAATTTCTCGGTGCGATGAGCTTCGAGACGATTGAACGCTCAATTACATCTTTGTTGGGGCGCTAACTCCTATTAACGATAAAGCGTTCTTTAGCGTATGGCGGGTGGCGTCGATTAGCGCCAGACGTGCGCTACTCAGTTCTTTGTCGTCGCCCAGTACCTGACACTGCTGATAGAACTGATGGTACAGTGCTGCTAGCTCTTCGCTGTAGTGTGCCAGCCTAAAGGGCGCACGGTCGCGTGCTGCGCGCTCGACGACCTCGCCAAATTCTGAAATCTTGCGCATCAGGACAAGCTCTGCCGTATGACCCAGCAGCGCAAGATTGGTGTCATCACTTATGTGTGCAGCAGCCAAAGCATCGATGTCATCGCCGCCTTTGTCTTGTGCATCGTATCCTGCGGCTTTGCGCAAAATACTGCAAATGCGCGCGTGCGCGTACTGCACGTAAAAGACGGGATTGTTCGAGGACTGGTCTTTCGCCTGATTGATATCAAAAGCCAGCGGCTGGTCGCTGCTGGTACGCACCAGGTGATAGCGCGCCGCATCAACACCCACCTCGTCAAGCAACTCTTCAAAGGTCACCATCTCGCCGGTGCGCTTTGACATGCGTACCAAGGTACCATCGCGGTAGAGTGCGACCATTTGCCCCAGCACAATCTCGAGCTGACCGGGATAACCCAGTGCTGCTACCGCTGCGTCCAGTCGCTTGATGTAGCCGTGGTGGTCAGCTCCCCACAGGTTAATCACGCGGTCAAAACCACGCTGGAACTTGTTGTCGTGATAGGCAATGTCAGCCGCAAAATAGGTCGCTGCACCATCACTTTTCAACAGCACTCGGTTCTTGTCGTCACCAAATTTTTCTGACTTAAACCATAGTGCGCCGTCATCTGTGTAGGTATAGCCTTTTTCGCTGAGGCCTTCGATGCTTTTGATGATGCCTGTTTTGCCGTCCTTGTCAGGCACATGCATACTGTGCTCTGAAAACCACAGGTCAAAGTGTACACCAAAGCGTGCCAGCACCGACTGTACGTGAGTCAGAACCTGATCGTAGGCACGTTGGCGAAAGTAGGCACGCCGCTCGTCTGCATCAACTGATACCCAATGGTCGCCCTCCGCCGCCTGAATTTGAGCAGCAATGTCTTTGATGTAGGCACCTTTATAGCCAATAGCATCCAGGTCAAAGGGTTCGCCACACAGCTCGAGGTAACGTTCTGCAACCGAGTCAGCAAAGATGTTCATCTGATTGCCTTCGTCGTTTAAGTAAAACTCGCGCTGTACGCGGTGACTAGCGTGTTCAAGCACCAGACAGAGCGCATCCCCCAAAGCAGCCCAGCGTCCGTGCCCAACGTGCATGGGACCCACCGGGTTCGCCGAGACAAATTCGACCTGGATGTATTCGCTTTGAGGGTCTCCCTTGCCAAAATCTGCCTTTTGTTCGCGTGCCTGCGAAACAATGCGCGCAAGGGCAGCAACTGACAGGCGCAGATTGATAAAGCCAGGACCTGCGACCTCGACAGC
>WREJ01000110.1 GCA_009779395.1 Coriobacteriia bacterium | reverse complement strand
TGGCTGCAGACACCTGTGTCCAGTTAGTTGCCGTACCTACTTGTGCAGGTGTTGTTTGATTGCCTGTAGTGGGACCCAGTCCTGTTGCGCCGCCGTTGTGATTTCCCCATGCCCAAAGCGTACCGTCTGATTGCAGAGCAAGGGAGTGCGAACCTCCTGCAGACACTGCTGTCCAGTTAGTCGCCGTACCTACTTGTGCAGGTGTTAGTTGATCGCCTGTTGCCGTACCGAGTCCTGTTCTGCCTTGTAGGTTACTTCCCCATGACCAGAGCGTACCATCTGACCTGACAGCAAGGGAGTGAACAGTTCCTCCAGAAAAGGTCGTTGCTTCCTGTAAAATGCCTGAACCCGAAAGTGCTCCAATGCCATCAGAGGCTACAACTGGAGTTTCATTTGAGGTAAAGGCATCATCTGCCAGTGAAAACAGTACTTGAACCTGCGTAATGACGGGATCAAAAACAGACTGAACCGCCGCGGAATTTGCTGCTGCCACAAAGGGAAGTGCGAGAAGAAGAATCGCTGCCAGTAGCAGCGCTAGCTTAGGCTTTTTGAGAGCCCTCCCCCCCCCCGCTCCCGTGGGCTTTGTAATTTCTGGCGGTCACGGTCATCCTCGCTTCGTCTCAATGGCATCTGTCATCTGTCCGTATGACAGTCATTTCATGTGCAAAAGCACCGTCTGCGGTGCAAGAAAAATTTTAGCACGCTGGTCGTGCTTTTCGCAAAATACTCAAGTTTTGTCGTAATTCACCACCGAAATGTCACAAAACCTAAGAGTGCGCCCATTAATGGACGCACTCCGCATTGTATGAAAATTGTGGCAGAAAATTAATCCTCGCCCAAATACGCCTTCCTGACTTCCTCATTCGCGAGCAATTCCTGACCCGTGCCAGTCAACTTTATGTTGCCTGTTTCTAGCACGTAGCCGCGGTCGGCGATGCCCAGTGCAAGGTTTGCGTTTTGTTCGATGAGCAAAATAGTGATTCCGTCATCGTTGAGCTTGCAGATAATCTCGAATATTACTTCGACAATTACCGGTGCCAGACCCATGGATGGTTCGTCGAGGGTCAGCAGTTTGGGGTTTGCCATCAGCGCGCGACCCATAGCAAGCATCTGCTGCTCGCCACCAGAAAGCGTTCCTGCCTTTTGGTTGATGCGCTCTTCCAGGCGGGGAAAGTAGGTGAGTACTTTCTCGAAATCATCACGAATGGCTTCCCTGTCTTTGCGCAAGAAAGCACCCATGTCTAGGTTTTCACGAACCGTCATCCGGGGAAACACACGCCTGCCCTCGGGAACCTGAATCAGACCTTTTTTGGTGATCTCATGTGGTTTCATGCCCGTGATATCAATGTCTTCAAAAGTCACTGTGCCCTCGTGAGGAGTCTCAAGTCCACTGAGGGTACGCAGAGTGGTCGACTTTCCAGCACCGTTAGCACCAATCAAAGTTACAATCTCGCCATCAGCTACGTCAAAGGAGATGCCCTTTACGGCACGAATTTTGCCATAGCTGGTGTGTAAATCTTTTACGCTAAGCAACATCGTTTTTCTCCTCGTTGTTCTCGCTGGTCTTCTCGTCTGCATCTGCTGCCTCTGACAGAGTTTCTTCGGCGGCAACCATGACCAGACCGTCGCTGTCCATGACGAGCTCTTCTACCACGACCTCTTCTGCCGCAGCATCTGATGCGTCAATTTCGCCACGCTGCGCAGCTTTTTTCTTTCTGCGTTTTTCGATAAGAGCCTCGGCGCCACCCTCACCCAGGTATGCCGCGATTACGGCGGGATGCGCCTGAATTTCTGCAGCGACACCTTCTGCAATTAGCTTGCCGAAGTCGAGTACATAAATGTATTCTGCAAGGCTCATGACAACTTTCATGTCATGTTCGATCAAAAAGACCGTAATGCCCAATTCGTCACGAATGCGCAAAATCAAGCGGTCGAGTGCAGCACTTTCTGATTCGTTCATGCCTGCAGCAGGTTCGTCCAAACAAATCAGCTTGGGATCTGTTGCAAGGGCACGCGCGATTTCTAATCTGCGCTGCGCACCATAGGGCAGGCTGCTGGCAAGGTCGTTTGCATGGTCAAGCAAGCCAACAAACTCGAGCCAACGCTCTGAATCTTCTTGGATTTGCTTTTCTTCACGCTTGAAGGACGCCGTACGAAAAGTTGCAGCAAAAGGTCCTGATTTGGTGCGCACATGACGCCCAACCATGACATTTTCGAGTGCCGTCATCTCTTTGAACAGGCGAATGTTTTGGAAGGTACGGCTAATACCCCAGTCGGCAATAATGTGGGTTTTTCTACCCGAGACCGACCTTCCCTCGAAAAGAATCTCACCTTCTGTTGGCGTGTAAATACCCGTCAACAGGTTAAAAAAGGTTGTCTTCCCAGCACCGTTAGGACCAATCAGGGCAACAATCGACCCTGCTTTGATGTTCATGTTGACCGAATCTACGGCACGCAAACCACCAAATTGGATGGTCGCGTTAATCGCCTGCATCAAGTAGCCTTGACCTTCAGCTGCGCTTTGTTTTTCAACTGCAGTAGCCGTCATTAGCCAGCACCTCCTTCCGGAGCTG
Source organism: Coriobacteriia bacterium (assembly GCA_009779395.1). Taxonomy (GTDB): domain Bacteria; phylum Actinomycetota; class Coriobacteriia; order WRKU01; family WQUG01; genus WQVN01. Next base: position 1,659 of record WREJ01000110.1, on the reverse strand, counting down.
CTCCAACAGCAACAGCTTCGTCTGCGACGTCTGCCTTGTCAGAATCGCCCTTTCCGTAAAGTTTATAGATTTTTGGCTTCATCGGAATGAGGCCTGCTGTTCGTACCGTCATCATGACAACCATAAACAGTCCCAGCAGCAGGTTACGCAAGTTCGCTACCAGCGACTGGATTTCTCCGCCTGCCTGACCAAGGTGGTTCATCGCAAACCAGCGAACCAGTTCGGGGAAGCCCATGATTAGGACTCCTCCGAGTAGCACGCCTGGGATTGAACCCATACCACCGATTACCACAATGGCAAGAACAACGACCGAATTAAAGAAGTTGAAGGTTTCTGGAGTCACGCTCCCCATGAAAAAGCCAAAACAGGCACCGGCGGCTCCACCCCAGAAAGCACCCAGTACAAATGCCCAGGTCTTTGCTTTGGTGACGTTGACGCCCATAGCTGTTGCGGCGACTTCGTCCTCGCGCATGGCAGCCCAGCTGCGTCCCAGGCGTGAGTGATCCTGGCGGCGGATGACAATGATGGCAAAAATCAGCACGATAAATACCATGTAGTACCAGTAGACATTGCGGGTGACGCTAAAGATAAAGTCGTTGCCTACCACCCAGTAAACGTTTTCGCGTAGCCACTCAAAGAAGGGTGGCGGAGGAAGTTGACCACCGCGGGGCAAGCCAACCATTCCGTTCGTCAGGCCAAAGGGATCGTTCATCAAGGTGATGCGGACAATCTCGCCAAAAGCAAGGGTAACAATCGCTAGATAGTCACCGCGCAAGCGCATGACCGGCAGGCTGAGTAGCCATCCAACAAAGCCGGCAGAAATACCTGATGCGACCACAATAAAGGGAAAAGCAAACTGCTTTAGTGTGTCCCCCATCAGTCCCGCCAGCGGCAGAGCTAACATCATTGCCGTGTAGGCACCAACGGCGTAAAAGGCCATACGACCAAAGTCGAGCATACCTGCATAGCCGATGATGATGTTAAGGCCAAGGGCAAGCAGTAGATACAGTCCCACAAATACCGATGCCGACAAAAGCAGGCTTTCGCCCATGCCCTGCAGATAAATAGGCATCAGCAAAACAAAGACTACCAGCAAAGCAGTCAGGGACGTCTTGAGTTTTGAGCTGCTTTTGCCTCTGCCAAACAGTGGCTTTGCAGCCTTGCCAAAAATCTTTTCAGCGGACGTGGGTGTTCCCTTGACCGCCTGATCTTCAAAGTCTGTCTGATCTTCGTGTTTTTGTGTAGTATCGTTAGATGTATGAGTTGTGTTAATCATGATGCTACACCTTCTCTACTACAGATTCGCCAAGCAAGCCGCCTGGTCTGAAAATCAGTATTAAAATCAAAATTGCAAATGTGATTACGTCACGATATGAAATCGAGAGGAATCCAGAAGAGAGAGCCTCGAGTAGTCCAATGAGGAAGCCTCCCAACATGGCACCACGAAGGTTGCCAATGCCCCCAAACACTGCTGCCGTAAAGGCTTTAATGCCGGGGAGCAGACCCATGTTAAAGGTCACAATACCGTACTTCATGCCAAAAAAGACACCGGCAACGGCACCAAGTGCTGGCCCAATAAAAAAGGTCAGCGCGATAACCGAGTTAATGTTGATGCCCATCAGACCTGCTGCGTCTTTGTCCTGTGCTGTTGCGCGCATG
>WREJ01000109.1 GCA_009779395.1 Coriobacteriia bacterium | reverse complement strand
TCCTTTTTTATGTGCCATTGTTATGCCTCGCTTACTTTAGTGACTTCAATGCGGGTCAGGTTCTGGCGATGACCTTGCTTGCGCCGGTAGCCTTTGCGTCTTTTGAACTTAAAGACGATGACCTTTTTGTCCTTGAAGTGCTCGATGACCTTGGCGCTGACGCTTGCTTTTGCCAGTGCTTTGGGGTCAGTTACGGTCTTTTTATCATCTGAAAGAAGCAAAACATCCAAGTCAATTTTTTTACCTGGCTCGACATCAAGTTTTTCGACGTCAAGTACATCACCCTTGGTGACCTTGTACTGCTTTCCTCCTGTTTTTACCACAGCATACATAGTGTTAATCGTCCTAATCTGTTAACTTTTAGTACAGCAAAAGACGCGCACTCAAGTTGCGCAAGGATTAATAGTACCAAAGACTTAAGCCAGCCGTCAAACACGACGGGCTGCTAGGGCAAACTGGGTAAAATATCTCTCGAGACTTTCGGCATCTGCATCATTTGCCTCACCGTAAAACAGGTTGAGGAATTGTTCTTTTGCTCGGAGGACTTCCTTTGTGCGCGGTGATTTTTGCGCAGCCCACACTGCAGCTGTCGCATCAAATAGGTCAATCGCACGCTCTATCGCGCTATCCCGGCGTGCAATCTTGCCGCTACGCTGTGCTTTGATGGCACGACCAACCTCAGAACCCGTGTTGCCCATCTGCTCAAAAATAGTCAGTTCAGCCCAACGCTGCCTATCAATTCCTCGACTACTACTCATGGACAAGCTCTGCCACGATGTCTAAAATTAGCTTTTGCAGTGAAGCATCCTCAACCGAACGGCTACGATTGCCCTGACTGGGGCGAATATTAATCATGGAATCGAATTCGACAAAATCGTCACTGCCAAAATCTTCGGGATACAGGTTGATTCCCCACAAATTTTCCTGCCGAGAACCACTCTCAAGTAAATAGGTCTCTTCGTCTGCATGCATTTCTGCATCTACAACCATGCAACGCTGCTCGATGTCGACAACTGCCTTGACCAAATCGCCGTATCTCTGCTGCGCCATCTCTGCCAGCTCAGCGAGGGTAATATGCGTGACCTTCTTCATCTTTCACTCCTTGATAAAATCAGTAATGATTCCAGTATAGCAAGCTAGTCGTCTTTCCAAAATGGCTCTTCTTCTAGCTGGCGCAAAACGGTAAATGCTGCTGGTAGCCACTTTACGCTGTACAGATTAGCACGGTCAAGCCAGCGGTAGTCGTCATGCGCGCTGAGGCGTATGTCAAAATCAGCAGACTGCGGGTGGCAGAGAAAACACTCCATGTGCAGACAAAACTCGGGATAGGTATAGTTAACGGTGTAAAAGTGACGCTCGATGCTAACTGCCAGGTTGAGCTCTTCGGCGATTTCACGCACACAACACTGGTCAAACTCCTCCCCCTTTTCAAGCTTGCCGCCAGGAAACTCCCACCAACCGTCGTAACGCTTGCCCGCACTACGCCGCGCCGCTAGCACCCGACGGCGATGCACCACAATAGCAGCCGCCGCCTTGGTAAAAGGTTCGCTGCTTGGAGGAGTTTGTCCATCTGCAGGATTCATAGAGGTCTGCCCCAACTATCAATACGCTGCAACCACGGCGTACGCTCAATCAGCTGGCTATAAGACACTTTTTCACTTGCGAGGTTCAGTGCTAGTACAAACAGTACATACACGGGCAGCAGTACAAACAGTCCCGATACGGCAAATAGCCCCAAAAGGGCACCGGCAGGGTTTGCGCCGGCGTCCCCCAGCATGGCGCGCTCGCCTGCGTCATAGCGCCAGATGGCAGCAATTGGCCCCAGTAGCCACAGTACATGGACAAGCTCTTCCCTTAAAAGATGTGCGGGATTCCACAGACCGGTGATTGTTGTAAACACCAGCGCGGCGCACAGCGATATAAAGGCGACTTGCAGGGTCAAAAAGACGTAGACTTTGCTAGCGCGCGCGGGGCGCAGGTCAAATAGGTTAATAAGGTTCGCACTAAGGGCGATTGCGCAGGTCGCAAGCACAATCAGCAGCAGGTCGTAGCTGCTCAGACGCAAAAATCCACCAGCAAAGGGATCAAATCCCACCAGAAAAATGCTGACAGCCAGCGCCGTGCAGCCAATACCCAGCAACTTTGCCATGCCCGTTGTCAGCTTGCCACGCAGTAGTGCCTTGATGTGCCCCTTAAAGCCGCCGCCGTCCCCACGCCTGCCAAAGCAGTCGTCCAGCCAACCAAAGAAAAAGCAGGACAGCACCAGCGGCACGGCAAGCACAAAAAAGGTATTCTCCCAGCTGTAGTGTGCCATGACCTCGGTCAGCAGCTGAGCTGTCGCGTTAGCACTGCTTATGATTTTGCTGTTTGTCAGCCATGAGCCCAGCACTAAAAACAGCGCGAGAGAGGACGTCCAAACCAGCCACACCAATGCCAAGCCGTAGCTGACGGTCTTGCCGGCGTAGTTAGTTGCTTGCTGTTTGCCTGATTTGAAGCGCGCTGCCATGATAATGCGCATCGCAATCGCTGGTATCAGCCAGGCACCAATTAATGCCAGCGCAGATGCAAGCAGTAGCGTCATGATGCTTCAGTGCTGTTGCTGTGCTTGGCTGTGCCAGCTCTTTCGACTCTGCCGGCTTCGCTGCTTCCATCGACACCTTTCAGGGGATCAAGCATCAGCCACACCATCGAGGACGCCAGACACAGAACCATCAGCGCGGGCAGCACAATACCCGAGTCGTTGCTCAACACAGCAGCAATGCCACTGACGAGAACCGCAGCAATGGCATCACCAAAGTACTTGTTGCGGGTAAGCAGCAACTTGAAATCGCCGGCAGGACGCAGCCGCATGTACATCAGATAGGCAAGCAAAGCAGCAAACACGTAAGAAAAATGCGTCGAGGTGGTAAAGACACGCATGCTGGTCTCGGCTTTGCGTACCAAGATATGCCAAATCTCGATAAGCCCGCCCTGTGATGCCGTATCAACCGAGCGAATCAGATGAGTCTGTCCAGCAGTAAAGTGGTCCAGTGCCATAAAGGCAAAAACAAAGGCAGCAATACTGACCAAAATAGCCAGCACGTACTGCCAGGTGATTCTTTTGTCGTTTGCTAGTATCCATAAAACGCCAAATCCTGCCACCGAAAAGGGAGTAAAGCCGTTGCTTGCGCCCAGTAGTGGGGATGCTCCTACAAAGGTGATGAAAACACCGACAACAGGAATAACCCAGCGTCTGATATGTGTTTCTGTGCGCGTCCAGCCAGCGTCACGCGCTGCGTCAAGGATAAGCGCGAGACCAACAATCGCAGACCCAATCAGGATTGCTGCTCCCTCGTTGCCAATGCCGTAAAAACGAAAAGCCGCGATGGGCGAATAACCAAAGAAGCTCGCAAAGGACGCTGGTGCGCCCAAGAACTGGTCAATCACAATGACCAGCGTAGTAAAAACCGAGAGAAATATCAGCGGCAAGCGCGAGGCAGAGGCAGCTGCTATCCCCGACCTTTGTTCCTGCGCACGTCTGCGCCTGCGGTCAAACATCCACAGCCCACAGGCAAACAGCCACAAACCAGCAGTCGTCAGCGCAAACTGCGCTATTGCTTGCTGTGGTGTTGCTGGCCAGCGATAGATTAAAAACATCAGCCAGCTTGCCGCAGGTCCTGACAAGACCGCTAAAATCAGCGCGTACAGGACCATCTTTATGCCGCGCACCGTAAAGGTACGCAGACGCCTGTCGGCGAAAGTCACAACCAAAGCACCCGCCAAAAGGACAATGACCGTAATGTAAATGCAGGTCGTAATAACATTTACCCGCGTGGCTTCGATAGAAATGGCAGTGTCGCTCATGCGCATGAGCAGTCCAAGGTGTACGTCACGCTGCTCGACTGCCGAGGTCTTGAACAACTCTTTATCGGGCGGAAAATACAGCGGCGGCAAGCGGTCGGTCACATACATTTCGCAGCCAATAACGTGTACAGGACGCGGCAGTTCCATCGTTTGCAGAATCGTTGCCGTGATATCGCCGGCAATCACCAGCCCCTCGCGGTGCGTCGAATCAGAGGTCAGCAGACCCGGCTGAACGTCGGGCCCTGTAATAATAATCGGGCCAAAACCCTCGCGGTTTAGCGTCAAAGACCGTGTCGCCTGACTGGTGACCATGATGACCGCGTCGGGAAAGACCTCGCGGGCGTCAGCAAAAAGGGTATCAAGTGTAGTGAGGGAGTCTGTCCAGTGCTGCAGGGC
>WREJ01000108.1 GCA_009779395.1 Coriobacteriia bacterium | reverse complement strand
TCCAATTCAAGAAAAGTAGGACTTCGTACACCCCTAAGGATAAGGGGAGTCCACTCTTCCCCCATTTCTTCAAAATGCACTGGAGCGCCATCACTGGGAACAACCAGTTCTAGCTCTGCGCTTAACAAAGTTGCCTCTATAAAATAATCAAAGCGTCTAACTTGCTGCAGTGAACCTATCTCATCAAGAAGTTGTGGTCCAAGACCAGATATTACTTCGGGCAGTTGACCCATTGCGGCACTCTCTTGAATGGCCTCGAAATCCTGATCAATCGTAGCTACAACTGGCATGCCAGCTCTCAGATTAATGTCAGTATTTCGCACTGCCTGCTGCACGGATATCGCGCCCGAAATAACGCAACCCAGGGCAAAAACAATCAGCAAGAGCAGAATAGTCTTCCCAAAATTCCTCGTGATACTAACAAACGCTCGGGTAAAAAAGTTCACGGCGTCCCCCTTAAATTCTGCTACCTTGCACTACTAACTATATCATCACGCACAGTCTTGCGTGCTTTCATGTTCTTGCTTTACACGTACCCTCAGCCCTGCATACATAAAGGCAGACGGCAGCAATCCGGCGAGCAACATCACAACAAGCATCTCTGTGGCAGTGATGAAATTCAGCAGAGACGCAAGACTAGAAATGATGACCACAAACACGAGTGAACCCATCACCGAAGCCCATAGATGCTTTGGGGTAGAAGACAAAAACCGCTGTCCTAGATATACATACGCTATGATTGCAGCGGGCACCGCAAGAATGTCAAAGCCCATGCCAGCCCCTGTCAAGGCGTCAATCGCAACAACCAGCGCAACTGCAGTTGCGATCACGGCACAGTTAATCGCAATCGACAGCAGATTATTGATGGCAAGTACCTTTGATAATGAACGATTATTGTGCGAATCAGCACGCATTCCCCAACCTCCTATACTACATTACTTATGTAATGTAGTATAGACAAAGGCAGAACTCTTGTCAACTGATGAGATGTCCTGAGTAACTAAAACCCAAACAGAGTGCTCCAGGGGGGTGAGATTCGTGCTGATTGATGAAAGGGGAAGCGCAGCGTAGTTGGTGCCTACGTGAGCATTTCCCTTTCATCAAGCGGTGCGGAGATCGCGCGCCTGGTGCGCTCTGACCTGTGCTCTGACGGCTAGGCGCACTTACTATAACCACAACTCCTACAAACATGACAACCCGACTCATACTCTAATACGCATCCACATTCTGGACAGGCTCCCGCCTTGTTGTCAAGGGCGTCGATGTGGCGTGAAATACCGTTTGTTTCTTTGCCAGTAGATGCGTATTCAATCGCATGTTCCATGGCAATACCAATCGCGTCGGCGCAGGACAGCACCATGCCACCTTGTGCCCACATGGGCGAGGGGCAGCGAATACCGCGCAGGTGCGACACCAGCGAAGTCGGGTCGATTCCAGCACGCAGGCTGGCAGAGATCATGCGCGACAGTGCTTCCATTTGCGATGCCGCACAGCCACCGCTCTTGCCCATCTGGGTAAAGACTTCACAGATGCCCGCCTCGTCCCAGTTCACCGTCACGTACAGGTTGCCACAACCCGTCTTGACCTTTTCGGTGCGACCGCTGGTCACGTCAGGACGCGGTCGTGGTTCTAGCTCTCCAAAATGGGGAGTGGTACCAGGATTGACTACCGTTGCTGATCCGCTTGCTTTTGCGGTCGCGCCTGTGGTCAGCACCTGGGCATCTTTCGAGCCATCGCGGTAAATGGTCACGCCCTTTACATCCAGCTTGTAAGCAAGATCGTAGACCAGGCGCACGTCCTCGGCGGTCGCACTGCTGGCAAAGTTTACCGTCTTTGAGACGGCATTATCTGTGTGATTTTGGAAGGCCGCTTGCATGCGAATGTGCCACTCGGGACTAATATCGTGTGCCGTCACAAAAATCGCGCGCAAATCTTCAGGCACCTCTTCCAGACCGTCGACAGAACCGTGTTCGGCGATTTTCTCCATCAATTCTTTCGAGTAAAATCCACGCTCGTGTGCAATCGCCTCAAAGAGGGGGTTCACCTCGACCAGCTTGTCGTCGTCCATGACGTTGCGCACGTAAGAAATCGCAAACAGCGGCTCGCAGCCTGACGAACAGCTGGCAATAATCGACAGCGTACCGGTCGGAGCAATTGTCGTCACCGTTGCATTGCGAATGGGTTCTGCGCCCGGCGTGTCATAGATGCTGCCCTTAAAGTTGGGGAAGGCACCACGCGTCTTTGCCAGCTCGCGCGAGGCAACCTTTGCCTCGTCATTGATAAAGCCCATGACCAGGTCTGCCAGATTAACAGCGTCCTCGCTGTCATAGGCAATGCCGAGCATGATGAGAAGGTCTGCCCAACCCATAACACCCAGACCTACTTTGCGGTTACCCCGCGCCAGTTCATCGATTTCTGGCAGGGGATACCGATTGACTTCGATGACATCATCAAGAAAGCGGATGGATTTATGGACGACCTCTCTCAGCTTATCCCAGTCGACCTCGACACCCTCTTTTTCTGCCGTGCAGGTCTGCATGACCATGCGCGACAGGTTGATAGAGCCCAAATTACATGCCTCGTAGGGCAGCAGCGGCTGCTCGCCGCAAGGGTTCGTTGCTTCGAATTCGCCCAGGTCAGGCGTGGGGTTCGCGCGATTGATGCGGTCGATAAAGATAATGCCGGGATCCCCCGTTGCCCACGCCAGATTAACAATCGTTGCATACACGTCTGCAGCGTCTAGCTCGCCTACTGCCTCGCGGGTACGCGGATTGTGCAGCGTGTAGTTCTTGCCCTCACGGACAGCCTCCATAAAATCTTCGGTCAAAGCGACGCTGATGTTAAAGTTGTCAAAGTCGTTGCCATCGCGCTTGCAGGTGATGAAATCCATAATGTTGGGATGGTCGATGCGCAAAACACCCATGTTTGCACCACGGCGCGTGCCACCCTGCTTGACGGCCTCGGTCGCCTGATTAAAAACGCGCATGAACGAGATAGGACCCGAGGACACACCTTGGGTAGTGCGCACGTTGTCACCGCTGGGGCGCAGGCGCGAGAAAGAGAAACCCGTTCCACCACCGGATTTATGAATCAACGCCGTGTTACGCACCGATTCGAATATTTCTTCCATCGAGTCCCCAATGGGCAGAACAAAACAGGCAGACAGTTGCTGCAAATCGCGTCCGGCATTCATCAGTGTGGGAGAGTTGGGTAAAAACTCGAGGTTTGTCATCAGGTCGTAGTACTGCAGTGCTAGGTCAGCCACCTCTTGGTCGCTTGCGCCCCAGACCTTTTCTGCGCTGGCAATGTTTTCTGCCACGCGAATGAACATGTCAGCTACTTCTTCTTTGGGCTTGCCCTGCTCATCCTTTTTTAAGTAACGACGCTCTAAGACGGTCAGTGCGTTGGGCTTTATGCGCTTGTCGATTGCACGGTCGTATTTTGCAGAGGTACCGGTCTTTTTCGCCGCTGCTTTTGTCCCCGTCTTGCCCTCTGCGGCCTGTGATTTGGACGTACTTCCCGATGTTTTAGCAGCGACTTTTGTCATGAAATCCCTCTCCTTTTTAGAACGTGCGATAGTAGCGAACAGTAAAGCGAGCAAAAAGCTCAACCACAAGATGTTGAGCCTAAGTAGCTTACCGTACACAACATATGCTGGTCAAGAGTTAATTTAAGATTGGTAATGATTAGTAAAGAAAGCGACGAAATTAGAAGAGGAGCACGTCCATTTTTGGACATGCTCCTCTTGTTCGTAGTTAGTATGTGTTAGTGCGTCAGCACTTGCAGCTGCACGTCACGTTTGCCGCGTCTGGTGGCGGTGACCATCATGATTAAGCCAGCAACTGCCATCAGCAGCAGTGCAGAACCAAAGTTACCGATGTCAAGTCCTGCCTCGATGACTGCAGTATGTGTGTTGGTGAATGCTGCTGTGTTTGCAGCTTCTCCCAGTATTTGTGTAGGAACTGTTAGTGCGGTATTTTCTGCATCTGCTGGTGCTACAACAACGGGTAGACCGTTAGTTACAACAGCAACTGAAGGTGTGTAGTTAGGAGTAGCGTGTTCAGTCACACTGTAGCGTGCACCTACGTGTGTACCAGCAAAGACCAGTGTCTGGCCATGACGAAGACTCACTGTTTGTGTTGCACCGCTACTAAAGAGCAGGTAGTCACCACTGCTGCTTATTCCAAAGATAGTTCCGTTATTTGGTGCTGTAACTACGGTAGGTACACCAGCAATGTTTTCTACTACGTATGCTCTATAGCTGGTA
>WREJ01000107.1 GCA_009779395.1 Coriobacteriia bacterium | reverse complement strand
CAAGGGGCTTTTTACCAAAGAACTCGAGGTAGAACTACTGCAGGGTAGCGTTGATGTCTGCGTACATTCGATGAAAGACGTGCCGACTGAACTGCCCGCGGGCTTGAGTATTGCCGGCATGCCTGTTCGTGAAGATGCGCGTGATGTACTGATTTCGCAGAGTGGTCTTGGTCTGGGTGAACTCCCTTCAGGCGCCCGAGTAGGAACCAGCTCTCTGCGTCGTATTGCACATCTGCGTGCTGTGCGTCCCGACATCAAAATAGTAGATGTGCGCGGCAATTTGGATACGCGCATCGGCAAGGCAGAAAGTGGTGAACTCGATGCTGTCATTTTAGCTGCAGCGGGTATTCGCCGCCTAGGCTGGCAGGACCGCATCACCAGCTATCTGTCTCCCGACATCATGATTTCAGCGGTGGGGCAGGGTGCCATTGGTGTCGAGATTCGCGACAGCGACGACTATTTGCAGGCGGTCTGTGCTGCTATTACTGACCCGCTGACCCTTGCTTGCGTTAGTGCCGAGCGCGTGGTCATGAACCAGCTACAGGGGGGCTGTCAGGTACCTATTGGTGCCTACTGCCGTCCTGCTACAGCAGATGCAAACACGCTGCTTATGGATGCCATGGTTGGCTCGCTCGAGGGAGCAAGCATCCTGCGGGTCAGCGAAACGGGCAGTATTAACGATCCCACCGCCCTCGGTGAAGCGGTCGTTTCTCGTCTGAAAGACCTCGGTGCTGAACAATTGCTGCAGGCGGTGCGCGCTGCCGCTGATGTCGCTGATCTGAAGTGACAGGCGACCACTGTGAGCATTGCCGACAAAACAATAGTGCTGACGCGCACCCTTTCGCAGAGTGCGTCCATCACCGATGCCTTGATGGCAGCTGGGGCACGTGTTGTGTCATTTCCGACTATCGAGCTGCTGCCACCACCTGACAGTAGTATCGTCCGTCGTGCGATTGCTGATATTACTCGCTTTGACTGGATTGTCTTTACTTCGGCGAATGCCGTGAGCTGCTTTTTTGACTACCTGCGCCAGTACGGAAATTGTCAGAACAGCATTGTGCAGCAGAAGACAGCTGTTGTGGGACCAGCAACGGCACAAGCCCTGGTTCAGCATGGCGTCTCTCCTGATTTGATAGCAGACAGCTACCAAGCAGAGGGAATAATTGCTGCATTTCAGCAGCTGCGCGACCAGCAACAGCAGAAAAGAGGCAGCCGCATACTAATCCCTCGTGCCCTTGAGGCACGTGAACTACTGCCCAAAGAACTGACACAGATGGGCTTTGATGTCACCGTCGCACCTGTCTATCAAAGCGCAATGCCTTGTCTGGCGGCAGATGCTTTTGTGCAGCTGGACGGGGCTGATGGGATTGCTTTTACCGCGCCTTCGACGGCACGAAACTTTGCGACTTTATTACAAGAGGCGGGAATGGACGTGCTCTGCTACCTAAACACACGCAAGGTGTTTAGTATTGGTTCAATCACTACCGAGGAGTTGAAAGACCTTGGTGTCAGCCAGACGCAGCTAGTGCAGGCAACACAAGCCACAACAGAAAGTCTGGTCGAGGCGATCACTGCCGCTTTTTAGCGGCTAGCCGTCCTGTGTGTCCTCTTGGCGTGCTTTGAGTTTTGGTGCCAGTCGCCGCAGGGGAGCAAAGAGGGCAAAAAATTCGCTGCTTCCCCGTGAATCCTTGTACTCGAGGTCAAAGTCTTCGATGCCGCCATTTTTGCTCATCTGGATGCGCTTGTAGACAGCGATACCAATGGCGAGGAAGGGGGCACCCAAAGCAGCACCCATCAGACCCAAAACGACCGCACCAAAGAGGGTCGCAATCAAAACAGCCAGCGGGTGCAGGTTCAGATAGTCACCCATCAATTTGTTGCTGACAAAGGTTTGCAGGACGTTATTGGCAATCAGCATGACAACAATAGCAATCAGCGCGTAATAGATGCCACCTGTTGCCAGTGCAATCAGAACGGTAAAAGTGCTTGCTACCAGCGCACCCAAAAAGGGAATATAGGTAGTCAGCACGGTGATAATGATGATGGGAACAATAAGCGGTACACCCATAATCCACAGGGGAATACCAATGGCAACAGCAACAATCAGGCCGGTGAGGGTTGTTGCACGAAAATAGCCGCTCAGTGAATAGGTGACATCGTTGATGACGCTGGTACCCAGACGCTCGTCTTTGAACAGTCGCTTGCCAATCCAATCACGAATACGCTCGAAATCCGAGAGGAAGTAGAACAAAAAGACGAGGAAGATAAAGGTCGAGAACAGACCACCAGCAAGACCCGTCAAAAAGCGGCCAACGGTATTTGCGCCCTGCAAAATGGTAGAGCTTAAATCGCCCAAGCCACCTCCTGTTGCCGCAGCAGCAGTATTTGTTGCAGTGATACTAGTAAGCACGCTTTCTGCGTTGCTGCCGTCAACGGTACCGCTGATTTCCGCCTCGGTGGTGGTAAAGAAATTGGAAATGCCATCTGTTACCTGGCCCATGTACTCGTCAATAGTTTGTTCGGGAACACCAACGGTAACCAGCGCGTCACGTGTGTAGTTTGCCAAGCCAAGGGTACCGCTGGTCAGCTGCCGCCCAATAGCAGGTGCCTGACTGATGACGCCAGTAAAGGTAATGTGTACTGTTGCATAACCCAGACCAATGATAAAAACGATGACCAGCACCGCAGAAACCACGCGCGGCAGCCGAATCTTGTCACCCAGCTTTACCAGCGGGTAGGCAACAACAGCAACAACGATAGCCAAAAGCAGCGGAATCGAAATTGCAGAACTCAGGTTAAACAGGTAGAGAAATCCCGCAATACCAATGCCCAAAAACAGCATCATCAGCGAAGTCAGTCCACCACTTACCAGCCAGCGGGGAACCCCAAATTGCTCGATGAAATCCTGGGCACTCTCACGTGCTTTCTTGCGCGTTTGTCCGTCTGTGCCCTCTGCCTTATCCTCTGCATTATGTAGGTCGTCTGTCATATGGCCTGTACCGCCCCTAAGTCGCCGAAATATGCTCTAACACAAGCCTAGCGCAATCAATCTGGTCAGGCACTATCCCGTTACTATCCTGTACCCTCCAAATGTCGGGTGTAATTTCGTCAGCCAGCACTATATTTCGCTGCTCATCAAAGCCCAGCTCAATTTTGAAGTCAAGCAACTTCAGGTCAAAGCCAGCGAGCTGCGCGCGCAGAACCTCGCCAACGCGGCAGAGGAGGTCCAGCGCCTGGTCAAACTCTCCTGGCTGTAAATAGCCCTTCATAATGCACAGACGCTCGCTGATAAGCGGGTCACCCTGTTCGTCACTTTTTAACATGACCTCGGTGTAGGGTGGGTCAAAGGGAAGGTTTGGCTGCAGGTCAAAGCGGCGACAGATGCTGCCAGCCGTGTAGTAGCGCAGGACAAACTCAAGAGGAGGAACGGTGACAGGACGCACCTGCATCAGACCTGCATCGAGGTCTGCCCCCAGAAAATGCGTCGGAATACCACGAGCCTCGAGCAGTTCGAAAAAGTAGCTACTGATAGCAAGACCAACCTTACCCTTGCCAGCCACGCTGCCACCAACAGTGTTCGATCCAGGGTCAAACACGCCGTCAGTGCCTGTGGCATCGTCTTTATACTGCAAATAGGTGTCACCTGTGTCGTGGTCACGCAAGACATTCTTTGTTTTGCCCTGATAAGTTGTTGTGAATGTATGTGTCATTTGTCCACTTCTTCCCCTGATAGGTCTTAGGAAGAAATTATAGCTTATCTGTAGGGGACATTTGTTGTATACTAAGAGATTAATATTACAGTGTAGGTATCGAGGGTACTGACGGCATTTGACAAGGAAAGGGTGATCGATGAAACCCATCCAAATAACGGACACAACTTTAAGAGACGGCCATCAATCATTGTGGGCCACTCGTATGGAAATCGGCGACATGCTGCCGATTCTTTCAAAAATGGACGATGTGGGGTACTGGGCGATGGAGGCCTGGGGCGGTGCGACCTTTGACACCTGCTTGCGCTTTCTTGATGAAAATCCCTGGGAACGTCTACGCACCATCAAAAAACACTGCCCAAAAACGCCTCTCAAAATGCTGACGCGTGGGCAAAATTTGGTTGGCTATCGTCATTATTCAGACGAGATTGTCCATCGCTTTACCGCCGCTGCCTATCGTAACGGTCTGGAAGTTTTCCGCGTTTTCGATGCGCTGAACGACATTCGCAACGTCAAATCAAGTGCCGAGGCAGTTCTTGAAGCAGGCGGTCATTTCCAGGGCACCATCAGCTATACCATCAGCCCGGTGCATACCAT
>WREJ01000106.1 GCA_009779395.1 Coriobacteriia bacterium | reverse complement strand
TGTGGGAGTTAGTGGTGTTACTAGTGCTGATAGTTAGTTTAGTAAGACGAAGCCGCCGCTAACTGCGACGGCTTCCCTCAAAAATTAATTGGGGCAACTGCTGCAGGACAACATCAAGCTACCTTGCTTAGTATCTTACAATTTGCACATCCTAATCGTCAAGCATTTTAAAGGCTTTCAGACCGCGACTTTGCTAAAATTGCTGCATGACAGACAACACCCACAACACCTACCTTATCGTCGGCACGCCCATCACCCACAGCCTGTCGCCCCTGCTGCACAATGCAGTGTACCGTCAGTTGGGCTTGTCGCGCGAATTGCGCGCTTGCGACCCAAAGGATGGGGACGGCTTTCAGACTGTGCTGCAGCAACTACGTGCGGGCATCTATCAGGGTTTCTGTGTAACTATTCCCTACAAGGGTGCTGCTGCCGCTGCAGCAGATGCGGCAAGCGCTGTTGTTCAGCGCACGGCTGCGGCGAACTATCTGCGGCGCAATCCCGATGGCAGCATCGCTGCTGAAAATACCGATGTACAGGGTTTTCTGTGCGCACTTGACCAACAGCTGCAGCTTTCGCCTGCCGGCCTCAAGGTCTGTGTCTGTGGCAGCGGCGGCGCAGCACGTGCTGTCTGTGATGCGCTGACCACGCAGCATGCAGCGCAGGTGACGCTTGTTTCGCGTAAACCTGCTGCGCTGACACAGGGTGACACCACTCTGCGTATTCTTGACTATAACAGTCTGCAGCAGCTGGACGAGAGCTTTGACCTGCTGGTTAATGCGACGCCTGTCGGCATGAATGACCAGCTGACGCCTCTGCCGCAGCAATGGACAAACTCCGCCGCAAAAGCGGTTTTTGACCTGGTATATCGCGCCTCGGGGACGACTCCTTTGGTGACGTCCGCGCGCGAGCAGGGTATTCCTGCCTGTGACGGACGCGCGATGCTGGTCGAACAGGCGATTTTAGGTATGCATTTTTGCCAGATTGACCATGACCCGGCGCAGCTTCGTAGTATTATGGAATCGGTGCTTGCCACAAGCAATCACTGACGAGTGCTAAACGAGGGGACGTATTGCAGTGGACGGGAAACGACATATTGCGCTGGTAGGTTTTATGGGGGCGGGCAAGTCTTCGGTCGCGCTTGAGTTAGCGAGGCGCAATGCAAACGACTGCCTTGACCTTGACGAGATGATCGAGATAGGTACCGGCAAGACCGTTGCTGCGGTGTTTGCGACAGACGGCGAGCGGCTGTTTCGCGAACTGGAATTGCAGGCTTTGCGTGATGCCTTGGCGCGTCCTCAGACTGCTGTCATTGCCTGTGGGGGAGGTACGGTGACCAATCCTGAGAGTTATGCGGCACTGCGTGAACAGGCGGTGGTTGTCTACCTGCAAATAGAGACTGACCGTGCACTGCTGCGCATTGATGACTGGAGCAGTCGTCCCATGCTGACTCTTGCTGGGGGCAGCGACGCTGTCTATCAGCTGGCACGTTCGCGTTTCGCGCTGTACGAGACACTGGCTGACCTCAGCGTATGTACCGACAAGCTGACGATTGAACGTGTCGCAGAAAACATCGAAGCAAAACTGAAAGAGGCAGGCTATGCAAGATTGCTCGCCTAATACGGACATGCATGCAGGTACGCATACCACAGACGCTGCCGGTGACACAGCAAAAGCTGTCACGCGCCAAGACTTTCCCGATGGCTTGCGTCTTGATCTTGACTTGGGCGTCGCTGCCTATCCGGTCTTTGTGACCAAAGACCCCGCGCGCCTGCTAGCGACCTACCTCAAAAGTCTTGCCGAGCAGCAATCGCTCGTGCTGGACAGTCCGCCGCGCGTGGTGGTCCTCTGTGATCAGAACACAGCAGAGCTTTTTGGCATCGAAACCGAGACACAGTTTATCACCGCAGGCTGGCAGGTCGATGCGCTGACGATTCCTGCCGGCGATAGCGCGAAATCCCTTGCTACCGTTGAACAAATCTGCGAGGCACTGGCGGTACTGGGCGCGACACGCCGTACGCTGCTGTGTTCGCTGGGTGGTGGTGTCATCAGCGACACCGCTGGCATGGTTGCCGCCCTGTACAAGCGCGGAATGCCCCTGGTACACCTGCCGACGACTTTGGTCGGGCTGATTGATGCCGCTATTGGCGGCAAAGCTGCGGTAAACACGACCAGTACAAAAAACCTGATAGGACTGTACAAGCACCCTCTGGCAGTTGCCAGCGACCTCGCATTTTTGGACCAACTTTCCATTGAGGACTACGCTGCCGGTCTGGCAGAAGCCGCAAAAACGGCGATACTTTCAGGCGAGAGCTGCATAGAGTGGATGGAAGAAAACACCGACCAGCTGCTGGCGCGCGACCCCGCCACCCTGCAAGAACTTATCGCGCGCTGCATTGCTTTTAAGGCGCGTGTGGTGGCAGATGACCCTTACGAAAACACGCTGCCTTCGCGCAGGCAGGCACTGAATTACGGCCATACCCTGGGGCATGTCATCGAGACAGTCACCGCCTTGCACGCAGGTCAGCAAGCGGCAGAGGCAGAGCTTGACCAGCAATCAGCGTCAGAAGCTGATCAGCAGTCAGCGGCGTTCAGTGATGGACAGACTCCCTCTGCCATCTCTCATGGGATTGCCATCGCACAAGGCATGCGCTTTGAGGCACGTCTTGCTATGCAGCTACTTGATGCTGACCGCGATTTTGTGCTGCGCCAAGATGCGCTGCTTGACCGTCTGGGTTTGTCGCCGCTTGACCCAGCTATCATGGGAGACGACATCACCCTTATCGAGGATGCTTTTTATCGGGATAAAAAGGTCATCAACAATGACCTGCGTTTTGTCTTGCTGCCGTCAGCGGGCCGTCCAGAGTTGGTCACCGTTCCGCGCGAAGTTTTGCACGACCACCTGCGTGCCTGGCTAGACAGTGCACAGGACCAGTGATGGTCAAACTCCTCATCTTAAACGGGCCAAACCTCAACCTGCTGGGTAATCGTTTGCCCGAAATATACGGTGCGCTGACCTTAAAGCAGTTGCAGCAACAGTTGGCGCAGTACGTTCAGACTCATCACCCGCAGTTTACACTTACCTGTCTTCAGGCGAATTGCGAGGGTGCGCTGATTGATGCTTTGCAGGCGGCGCGGCTTGACTGTGCTGGCGTGGTCTTTAATCCTGCTGCCTACACGCACTATTCCTACGCGCTGCGCGACGCTATCGAGGCGATTGCTATTCCTGTGGTCGAAGTTCACCTGACTGACATTGACCAGCGCGAGGATTTTCGCAGCATTAGTGTCGTGCGCGAGGTATGTGCCGCCCATTTTCAGGGGCGCGGCCTGCAGTCATACACTGATGCGATTGATTACTTGGCAGAGAGGAAGCCATCATGAGCGCCCTTGACCAAAGCACGTCTGACCAGGGCGAGTTTGACCTTTCTAGCAGGATCAAGCAGCTACGAAGCCGTATGCGCGACCACAATGTCGATGCCTTTCTTGCTTTGCGCTCGCTGAGTGTGCAGTATCTGACGGGTTTTGAACACATTGCAGATGCAGGTGATCCCCATGCCGTGTTGGTAACACAAGACACGCTGCGCTTTATGACCGATGCGCGCTACTTTGAGGTCGCGCAAAGGCAGGCACAGCAGCAGACGGGCAGCGAGCTCTGGACAGTTGATGACCTTGCTGACAAATCGCTACTCGCACAGTGTGCCGAAACGTGGAACCTTGCGGCTTTTGAACATATTGCACTTGAAGATACTGTGTCCTACCGTACCTTTAGCGCAACAGCAGCGCTGCTTGCAGATACCACCGTACTGCCAGCCAAAAAGTGGGTCGAGGACATTCGCCGTACAAAAGACAGCGGCGAGCTGCAGCGTATCGCTACTGCAGCACAGATCGCAGACCTTGCCTTCCCGCATATCTGCGACTATATTCGTCCCGGCATTAGCGAGCGCGCTGTCGCGATTGAACTAGAGCTGACCCTGCGCCGTTTGGGTGCCGACGGACTGGCATTTCCCTGTATTGTTGCAAGTGGTGCTAACGCTTCTTTTCCCCATGCAGTTCCCAGCGAGCGTCTGCTGGCAGCAGGAGACTTGCTCACCCTCGACTTTGGCGTCAGCTACCAAGGCTACTGTTCGGACATGACGCGTACGGTTTTTGTTGGCGGTGGGGGAGTCCGTCCAACAGACAGGCAGCAACATATCTACGAGACCGTTCGCCACGCCCAAGAGGCAGGGCTCGCAGCAATACGCGCCGGTGTTGCTGGAAACATTGTTGACGCAGCCGCACGCAGCATCATCGCAGATGCTGGCTTTGGGCAGTACTTCATTCACGGTCTGGGACATGGCGTTGGCATGCAGGTGCACGAACTTC
>WREJ01000105.1 GCA_009779395.1 Coriobacteriia bacterium | reverse complement strand
TAAGGCACGTCTGCCTCGCCGGCAACAGCACGCGCCAGCAGGGTCTTGCCCGTTCCCGGCGGGCCGACCAGCAGCACACCCTTGGGGATACGTGCACCCATCTTTTCAAAACGCTCGGGGTCAGCCAGAAAGTCGCGCACCTCTGCGAGTTCTGCCAAAGCCTCGTCACAGCCAGCAACGTCAGTAAAGTTGACCTTTTGCTTTTCTTTGTCACACTTTTTAGCGCGCGCCTTGCCAAAGCCCATGACGCCTTTTTGACCGCCCTGTAGCTGTGAGAGGAAAAAGAGCATGACACCGACGATTAACAGTACGGGCAAAAAGCTCGCAAGCATCGTTATCCAGATGCCCGTATTGTCGGTATTGATTTCAAAATCGCTGCCCAAATGTTCCTGGGCAAACTCGGTGAAGGTATCGACACTTGCCCAATTCGACTTGAATTCTTTGGGATCTTCGCCGGCTCTTCTGTCACGGACGCTCTCCCAATACTCGCCGGTGACTGTCTGAGCTTCGACAGCGTACTCGACTGCAGCAACGCGTCCTTCTTCGACAGCTTCGATGAATTCGCCGGTGGTAAAGGTGGTGACATCGCCCGCGTCAGTCAGGCTGCGCCCCATCTGAGCCGAGACCGCCCACACCAGCAACAGCCCAGCAAAGGCATAAATCAAAAAACGCCTCCTGTTTTGCTTGGGGTCCTGGTCGGGTTTTGATTTCGATTTTGGATTCGGCTTTATATTCGCCACCTACTGCTCCTTGTTCAAATCAGCACGCATTATGCTGTCAATAACTTCAAATTTATGGTCACCTTGCATTGTTCTGGCATTGTTCGGTGCTTGCTCTCACGCGTTCTGATACACACTGGAACGCAGGCGACCAATGTAGGGCAAGCCACGATAACGCTGAGCATAATCAAGTCCATATCCTACTACAAACTCATTTGCTAACACAAACCCCACATAGCGCAGGTCAATCGCCTCTTCCTGGGCGCCCTCTTTCAAAACACAGGCAGCAATTTCAACACTTGCCGCCCCGCGTCCCAAAAAGTTGCGCACCAGATACTTCAGCGTCAACCCCGTATCTAAAATGTCCTCGGCAATTAGCACGTGGCGACCTTCGAGCGGAACCTCGAGGTCCTTCATTATGCGCACCACCCCCGAGGATTTGTGAGCAGCCCCATAACTAGAGACCGCCATGTAATCCACGGTAAAATCGCAGCTTAGGTTGCGTGTCAGGTCAGACAAAAACCAGGCAGCACCCTTGAGTACGCCAATCACCAGCAAGTCTTTGTCTGCGTAATCGGCAGAAATCGCCGCCCCCAACTGAGCATTACGCTCGCGCAGCTGGTCCTCGGTGACCAAGACTTTTTCGATGTCGGGATGAATCGCCATGTATTACTAGCTGCCTTCCTTTTTCTGCCCGTCTTCTGACCCATTGTGCAAGTCAGCAGGCGCAATCCGCGCAATCTCAATTGTAGCGTACTTAAGCTGCACCCGCAGACCAGGCGGTATGTCACGCGCAAACAAAACCTGCGTTGACGATACTTTTTTGGACACCTGCTCTGCCGGTGTTTCTGCTGCCGTGTTCACCTGCTGGCGGAGTACGTCCAGACCCCCCATAATCGCCTCGATATGAGCCGCGTCAAGGCGTGCTGCATCACTAAAAGTTTCTGTAATCGCAGAGCGCAGGGTACGCCGCGTCATCACCGGGTCAAGGGTCAACAGCAGCGGCACGTCAAGCACAATACGCTGCTCTGCCTGACGCGACAGACAAAAATCACGAGCAAAACCTCGCGCCATGTCAGACAGCAAACGGTCGTCGCCGGCAATCAAATCCATGGTGCGTGCCAAATTCTGTCGAAAATTGGGGCGCAACTTTTCTGCCTCGGGCACAATGCGCGCCCGAATAAAGGCACGGGTCTTTGACAGGTCGTCGTTGCTGGGATCCTCACGCCAGGCGTGACCTTTTGCCAGCAGCCACTCACGCAATTCTCTCCGATCAATGTTTAGCAGGGGACGAACAATACGCCCCCGACGGGGCGCAATACCCGCCAAGGCACCCAAGCCTGCACCAAAAATCGCCCGCGCAAAAAAGTTCTCGACACGGTCATCGCGTGTGTGTGCCGTCAGTATACGCCCGCAGTCTGCTGCTAGCTGGTGATGTGCGCAGTGCTGGTCAAGCTGCTGCTGGGCTGCCTGATAGCGTAAAATACGTCCCGCATCTTCAAGGTTTAGCTTGTGTTCGCCTGCGTAGGCGGCAACATCGCAGCGGTGCAGCTGCAGCGGCAGGTCAAGCTGCTTGCACAGATCGGTGACAAAGGCTTCGTCAGCACGGGACTGTTCGCCGCGCAACTGGTGATTAAAATGCAGCACGCTTATATCAAGATTAGCATCACCTGCAGCAATCGCGCGCTTGAGCAAGTGCAGCAAAGCAACCGAGTCTCCCCCACCAGAAAGCATCACCACCACCGGCACTGCCACAGATGACGCAAGGTCAAGCAGCTGATGGCGCGCGATGTAGTCAAGCATTTTCTGTCGGAGGTTGTTGGTCATAACTCAATTCTAGCAAAGCATGGGGAGAGGGCGCGCTCCTGCTTGTCAGGAGCGCGCCCCCTCCTTGTTGATTCTTAACCCCGTCACCCCAGACTCGATCTGGGGTCTCTGCACGCGGCATAGTACTACTGCGTCAGCACCGCAAGCTCCATCTCACGTTTGCTGCGTCTGGTAGCAGTGACTATCACAATCAGTGCTGCGATAGCTGCCAATAGCAGCGTCATACCAAACTTACCAATATCGAGACCTGTTGGTGGCACAAAGAAGTCTGTATTAGTAAAGTCTGCTGTATTAGCAGCTTCACCGAGTGTTTGCTCACCAGTCGAAAGTGATACGTTAGGTGTACGTTCTGGTGGGTTAATGATGCTGGTATCGATGACACCGTCTGTACGAACAACAACATGTGGTGTGTAGTCAGATACTGCTAGTTCTAGTGCTGTGTATCTGGCTCCGACATGGGTATCAAGAAAGACGAGTGTTTGATTGTGGGTTAAGCTCACGGTTCTGGTAACTTCGTCAGTAAACTCAATGACAGAACCTATTGCTTCGTTAGTTAGTGTATCTATAATCTGTGCGCGGTAGATAATCGGTGGTGTTTCTGTTGTTGCAAGGGATGGTGCAGACAGTCTAATATCAAAGTCAAATGCTCTGCTTAAATCTGGCATGATGCCAGTTGTTGTCTTTGATATGCGCAGTCCACCTACAGCCAGAGGATCTGTTGGATCTATTTCTACATTTCTGACAAAAGTGTTAGTAAAGGTCAATGCCGTGTAGAGGTCTTCGATTTTGCTGCCCAAAGTACCACCTGCAAGAACTTCTTGCACAATGATTGAATTTACTAGGTTTTCGCCTGTTTCTGAATCAGGGAGTACTATGAAAGTAACTTGGTAGACTGTTGGATCAAAAGTCATGGTTTCTGTTGTTGTGTTGCTAAAGGTATCAGACAGTTCACTAATGCGATAGGTGAAAAGGCCAGGAGAGGGGAATGTTACTTTGTCTTCTATGAGCAGTTCAGAAACTTTTGTTACAGTTCGTACGTCTCCAGTCACCGTTGCTTCATCAGAAGATGAGAAAGTGAGGTTAGGAACTGCAATTGTTGGCAGTACATCTGCCTGATCTGTGTCATAGTTGAAGCTATGGGGTATTATCTCAAAAGCAAATTCTGTTGTAGGAGTGATTGTTCCTGCCGGCATTTGCAGGTTTTTGGTGATGGCAAGGTCAGTTGGGGCTGGTGGTGGTGGAGTGATAGTTCCTGTAGTAAAGGTCCAGCTATGGGGGGTCATAGGTTCACCGTCTGCCAGACAGACAAAGCCTGCAACAGTTACTTCATGGAGCGTATCTGATGCAAATAACACTAAGGGTACTGTCAGCACAGAGTTATCACCAATGTCACCGTAAGGGTCAGCAGCAGTAGACGCACGCCAAATGCCCTGTGACAGATGTACTGTTGCACCATTATCTAGGGAGACAGTGCCCATTACTGCTGGATTCATTTCTTTGTCAAAGAATATGGTCAGATGCGTAGTGTTGGTTTCGGTAATGTCTGTAGCATCTACGTCCGGTATAGTTGCGATGACTGTTGCTAGTGGTAAATCAAAACCACGTTCCAGTGCAAAGCCAGCACCAATGAAGGTAGGAACATTACGATTAATGGTGTCGATAAGGCCTAGCTGAGCACTTGAGTTTGTGCCCCATCCCCAGAGAGTACCATCTGCTTTCATGCCGTGAGAATGACTGCCGCCACTAGCAGCATCAGCCAACAGCCAATCAGTCTCTGTTCCTACTTGCGCAGGTGTTGCTTGATTGCCTGTTGTTGTACCCAGTCCTGTCATG